>JAUIBJ010000079.1 GCA_030428025.1 Alphaproteobacteria bacterium | reverse complement strand
TGCGCAAATACGAGGTGACGGGGCCTGACGCCGAAGAGCTGATGCAGTATTGCGTGACCCGCAATGTCAAGAAACTGGCGGTGGGGCAGCTTGTCTATACCGCCATCTGCTACGAACACGGGGGCATGATCGACGACGGCACTCTGTTCCGGCTGGGCGAGAACAATTTCCGCTGGGTCGGCGGCAACGATACCTCCGGCCTGTGGATCAGGGACCAGGCGGTAAAATTGGGCCTCAATGCCTGGGTGCGCAATTCGACCGATCAGCTGCATAATGTGGCCGTTCAGGGGCCGGCCTCGCGCGACATCCTGAAGGACATCATCTGGACCGCGCCCGACAAACCCACGGTCGAGGAACTGGGCATGTTCCGCTTCACGCCGGCACGGCTCAACGATTTCGACGGCACCTCGGTTGTGCTGGGGCGCGCGGGCTATTCCGGCGAGCTGGGCTACGAGATCTTCTGCCACCCGAAGGATGCCGAAGAGGTGTTCGACACGATCTGGAAGGCGGGCGAGCCCAAGGGGCTGAAGCCTCTGGGCCTTGCCGCGCTCGACATGGTGCGCATCGAGGCCGGGCTGATCTTCGCCGGTTCCGAGTTCGACGACCAGACAGACCCGTTCGAGGCTGGCATCGGTTTCACCGTGCCGCTTAAGTCGAAGAACGACGATTTCATCGGCCGCGCCGCGCTGGAGGAGCGCAAGGCCCATCCGCACCGCAAGATGGTGGGGCTCGACGTGGAAAGTGGCGTGGTGCCCAGCCCCGGCGACTGCCTGCGCATCGGCAAGGCACAAGTGGGCGAGGTGACCAGCGCGATGAAATCGCCGATCCTCGGCAAAGTGATCGCGCTGGCGAGGGTGGACGTGACCCATGCCGAACCCGGTACGCCCATCGAGATCGGTCAACTCGACGGGCAACAGAAGCGGCTGAAAGCAAAGGTCGTGCCCTATCCGCATTTCGACCCGACCAAGGAACGGGTGAAGGGCAATTACGGCTGACGCCCATCCTCGCGTATTCGGGACGACGCGTGCCCGCCGCCAGCACGGCGGCGGGAACGAGGATAGAGTGGCATTTCGCCACTGGAACTTCGCGATCCGATTTGGCAAGACTTCTAAAAGGCCCTTTCGGACAAGTAGATGATTTCCCGCACAGTTCCTCATTTCACCCGCGTCGTCCGATCCAGGGTGCTCGCGTATATCTGTTTCCTTTTGGTCCTGTCCCTGTCCTTGTCCCTGTTTCCGGCCGCGCTGGCGAGGGCGGAGACCGCGCATATCGCGCAGGAAACCGGCCAAAAAGCGGCCTTGCGGAAGGGCGCCGACGGAACCTCCGCTATCCGGATCCAGGCCCCGCCGGGCGCCGCCGTCGAAGTGATCAGCAGGGCTGGCCCCTACACCAAGGTGCGCTATCGCGGTGTCGATGGCTGGGTCAGGAGCGATCTGTTGATTCTGCCGGCGCTGCAATATGTCATGGTCGTCCGCGACGGTGTGACGGGCTACGTCAAGGGCGCCTATCCGGAGCGGCCCGAAGTTGCGCTCGCCTTCGGTGCGGTCGGCAACTCGCGGCAACATCACGGGGCCGCGCTGGAACTGTCCTACCGGGACACGACGGGCGAAAGGATCGTCGTGGCTCCGGCGGCAAGCTTTCGCGGCTGCCATGCCAATGAACGGAGCGTGATGGACATTCAGTATTGCCTGAACCGGATCACCGGGTTCGATGTGGGCAAGGTGGACGGCGTCATGGGCCCCAAGACACGACGGGAGATCGCACGTTTCTTCGAGGGTGTCGGCCTCGACGCCGACACCTTCAGTTCCGCTTGCCAGCGGGAGCTGATCTGTGTGGCGGCCGGGACACGCACGCCCCCCGAAGGCGAAACCGAAGCTTTCCGCGCGGTGCTGGAAGATGCCCTTGCCCCCGCCGCTCTGGTCGCGCAGTGGCGCGAGGCCGAAAGGGCCTTTGCCAACCGCGACTGCGACGCGCTGGAGGGTCTGCCTCCGACGGTTTTGCGCGACCTGAGCGCCAATGCCTGCCGCGCCGCCCGCCATGCCGAGAATGAGGCCGCGCGGGCGGCGAGCCTGTTCCGCGCGCGGGACTGCGATGCGCTCGAGCAGATCGCCGAGACTTTCCGCGAAGGGGTGTCGGTGCGGGAATGCCGTGCCCTGCACGCCCGGGAGACGGCAGAGCGA
This sequence comes from Alphaproteobacteria bacterium, assembly GCA_030428025.1. Lineage (GTDB taxonomy): Bacteria > Pseudomonadota > Alphaproteobacteria > Rhodobacterales > Rhodobacteraceae > Roseovarius. Next base: position 7,431 of record JAUIBJ010000079.1, on the reverse strand, counting down.
GAGTTCGAAACCGCGCTGGAAGTGTTCGACTGCGCACGGGCTGGCGAACTGGCCGATCTTCTTGGTGGCCAGAAGGGCCGCGTGGCGGACTGCCGCGAAACCGTTCAGCGCAGGCAATACGAACAGGCCCTTGCGGCGGCGGTAGTGGCAAAGGATTGCGAATCCATCCGCATGCTGGAAACACGTCTGGACAAATCCGGCGGGTTCGAAAGATGCCGTTTCGACATGGCGATGAACGCGGCAACCGCAGCGGAAATGCTCTCGGCCGCCGAGCGTTTCGAGGCGGAGGACGATCAGGACAGGGCCGAGACCATCTACCGTGAACTGCAAAAGCGGTTTCCCGACGATGACCTCGCCTCTCTTGCCGTCAAGCGCATCGCCAAGCGCGAGGCCGAGGAACGGCGCGCCGCGTCCGAAGACCTTTTTCGCAGGCTGGGCCGGCAGGGCGTCAACACCACGTCAAAGAGCGTCATGTCCGGCTCTCGCGATGCGCGGGTGAAAAAGGGGCTGACCTATCTGGGCTATTTCGATCACGGGCAAGGTGGAACGGCCCGCGAAAAACTCCGCGAGGCCCTGCGCCTGTTCCAGAACGAGTTCGGCTTTTCCCGCAGCAGCCGCGCGAGCGACGCGCAGTTGCGGCTGATGTCGGCGCTGATCGACCGTCTGGATCTGCGGCGCAGCGTCCACGATCTGCCCAAGGCGCCATATCGCGGCAGCGTTGGCACTCGGCATGACACGCTGATCCAGTCCTGCCGGATGTCGCGCAAGGCGACATTCGGAACCGACCGCGAAGACAGCTCGGAATGCGGCTATGTGAATGCGGCGGGAGACTGGGTGATCCCGCCGGTCTTCGCCACGGCCGAGCCGTTCGAGGGCGATCTGGCGGTCGTGAAGAGCTATGACGAGCCCCTGAAACGCGACTGGCTGATCGACCGGTCCGGGGTGTTGCTCGACCCCGCCGGCATGCGATGGATCGAGCGGTCGCGTCATGGCAACGGGTTCCGCGCCTGCCCCGAGAAGAACCGGTGCGGGTTTCTGCGCCCCGACGGGACGAAATGGCTTTTCGAGCCCCGGTTCACCGATATTCGCGATATCGCAAAGGATGTCTTCCTGATCAGAGAGGGCGAAGACGTCCGGCTTGAGGACCGCAGCAAGGGGCTTGTCCTGACCGGCCCGCACGTGAAGATGCACACCGTCGCGACGCTCGGTCTTTTCCTGACAAGTGATCGGGATGACGGCGACGCGATCACCGTTTTTTCCGGCAAGGACGACGTAAAGAAACTTACTATGCGCGGCACGCCCGTTCAGGTCTGCCGCGACCGGCTGACCATCAACGGGGCGGACGGAAAGAAATCCTGGGTCTACATGCAGGAGGACAAATCCTGGCTGACCATTCCCGGCACCTTCAAGACCGGCAGCTGGTCCACGCGCCCCTGCGGCAAGGCCTTGGCCGTGCAACTGGCCTCGGGCAGAGATGGCCTGCTCGATCTGGCCGAGGGCAAGGTCGTGGGCGGGTTCGACCGCCTGTATGTCAGCTATCCCGATCTGAACCTGTTCCGGGCCGGGCGTGAAACCGGCAAGGACGAACGGCTGTTCGGCCTCGTCGACAGTGCCGGAGAATGGGTGGTTCCGCCAACCTACGAATGGCTGACCATCGGGCCCGAGGGGCATGTGGGCGCGCAGGAATTCGGCTTTTCCGTGGTCGCCTTCACCGTCACGCCAAAGCCGGAGGGCGGGTTTTCCGTAGGGCCGAAACGGCGCTATTCCGGCGACGAGATCTCGCCGGTTCGCGGGCATCCGGGCTGGTTCGAGGTGCGGTATGGCAGCGCCTATAACCATTCCGGGGGCGCATATCTGGTGTCGCCGGACGGCAAGATCGCGCCGCAGACGGCCGATCGCGAACTGGCGCTGTTCATGGATGCCTGCGAGGCCCTGATCGGCAACAATCATGGCGACCATGCTAGGTTGCGGCTGGTTTGCAGAGGGTACCTCAACATGCGCGCGACCGTGTCCGAGATGAACCCGCATGCCGATCCGGACGCGATGTTCTCCTACGCCTATGCGCTGGCGGCGCGCGGCGAACCCGTCTCCGATATCGTCTCCTGGATCCACAGAGCCGCGGAGGCCGGCAGCGTCAAGGCCCAGGCGGAACTGGGCTATATGTATGCCGAAGGCGAACCGGATCTGAACATCCGCAAGAGCGATGCAAGCGCGGCGAAATGGCTCATGCGGGCGGCCGCGAACGGGCACGACATCGCACAATTCAACCTGAGCCTCATGTATTTCAATGGCCGCCATTTCGCGCAGGATTACGAGATCGCCTATTACTGGGCGCGTCAGGCCGCGGCGCAGGGCAATCCGGACGGCATCCACAATGCCGCCGTGCTGCGCGACTATTTCGCGGCCCTGTCGGCCCAGAAACGACAGCGGGCGCGGTCATTGACCTTGGGGGACGTGTTCCGCGGTTTCCAGAAGTACATGCCGTCGCAGGCCGAGCTTGACCGCCAGCGCCAGGCGGCGGATGCCAAGCGGCAATGCCGCTCGGCGCAACGGTCCTGCTATGCCTCCTGCGAGGGCAAGTCGACCGAGCCCGCTACCAAGATCATCGGGCTGCTGGGCGCCGGCGCCTCGCAGAAACAGGTTTGCCAGCGGGACTGTGCCTCGCTGTGCTGAACGGCGTTCATCCCCGGCCGATATAGGGCATCTTGGTCGCCATCACGGTCATGAACTGCACGTTGGCCTCGGGCGGCATTTCCGCCATGTGCAGCACGGATCGGGCGGCGTCCTCGACCTCCATCATCGGCTGAAGCTCGGCGCCGGGATTGGCCGCCAGCGCCCGGGCGTTGAGGTCTTCCACCAGTTCCGACCGCGCGTTGCCGATATCAATCTGGCCACAGGCGATGTCGAACGGCCGCCCATCGAGCGACAGGCTGCGGGTCAGGCCGGTGATGGCGTGTTTCGAGGTGGTGTAGCAGACAGAACCGGGGCGCGGGTTGTGCGCCGAAAGCGAGCCGTTGTTGATGATCCGGCCACCCTGCGGGGTCTGCCGACGCATCTGGGCAAAGGCCAGCTGAGCAGCGATGAACATGCCGCGGACATTCACATTCATCACCTCGTCGAACCCGTCCAGCGGCAGTTCGTCGATGGGCCCGTTGGGGCCGAACATCCCGGCATTGTTGAACAGCACGTCGAGACGCCCGGCCTGTTTGACGAAGCGGGCGAAGGCCGCCTCCATCGCGCGTGGTTCGGTCACATCTGCGGGTAGGGCGATCGCGTTCCCGTTCCATTGTGCCATGTCGTCCAGCCGACTTGCCCGCCGGGCGATCAGCCCGACCGTCCAGCCCGCCTCCAGGAACAGCTCCGCCGTGGCCTTGCCGATGCCCGAGCTTGCGCCGGTGATGAGGATGGTCTTCATGTCTCTTCCGCCTCCAGTTTCAGGGGTACGGGGCCCGTGCGCAGGTCATCCACCCGAAGCGGCCCGGTGGGTTTCGACAGCCGGTTGCGCACCACCCAGTGCAGCCGCTCCTCGGCCCGGGTGACCGCGACATAGGCCAGCCGCTTCCAAAGGGGCTGGCCCGCCTCGGAACGTCCCATGCGGGCGGCGGCATAGATATCCGGCGCGAAGACCTGCACATCGGGCCATTGGCTGCCTTGCGCCTTGTGAATCGTCACCGCCGCGCCGTGCAGGAAGGTCGCGCCCATATTGGCGGCAAAGGGAATGAAGGGCTCTTCCTCGTCCGGCTTCTCGATCTTGACGATGGAGGCCGCGCTCACCTGCGGATCTTCTGCGCCGATCACGTGCAGGCGGGAAAAGCCCGCGCGGCGCCCGGGGCCCAGATAGATCACCTGCGCGCCCTTGATCAGTCCCCGCGCCTCCAGATCCAGCCGCTTCTTGCGGTGCTTGAGCGGCAGTTCGATCCCGTCGCAGATGAGCGGCTCGCCGGGCAGCAATTCCGTTTCCGGCGCGCCGTGTACCGCCCGGAACGCATTGATCAGCCGGATGCGCGTCGCGTTGCGCCAGACCAGCACGGGTGAGCGCGCCATCAGGTCCACCTCGACCCGTTGCGCCCATTTGACCCGCTCGTCGCGGCGCGCCGCCTCTTCCACCAGCCGCTCGAAATCCTCGAACCCGACGTCCGGGTCGCCAAGTGCATGCGCCAGATCGAGGATCGGGTTGTCGGCGTCCTGCCGGTGGATGCGGTGCAGCTCCAGCTTGGCAGGAGCGGCGAGAGTGTCGAAGACCATCCCGCCGCCCTCGCCCTTGACGGGCGGCAGCTGGGCGGGGTCGCCGAACAGCAGGAGTGTCGGAAAGATCTCCTTGAGATCCTCGAACTGCTTCTCATCCAGCATCGACGCCTCGTCGACAAATCCGATATCGAGCGGTTCCTCGCGCCGCTTCCAGCCGGTGATGAAATCCGAGCCGCGCAGGCCCGCGGCGGCCAGCGCCCCGGGGATAGATTTGTTGTTCTGATAGAAGGCATGCGCCCGATCGAGCGCCTGCTCGGTCAGCGCTTCGATCTCCGGCCGCTCGCCATTTCCGGCCAGCCAGTCCGCAATCTTCTCGTATTCCGGGTCATAGACAGGGGTGTAAAGGATGCGGTGGATGGTTGTGGCCGGCACGCCACGCGTCCGCAGCACGCTGGCAGCCTTGTTGGTTGGGGCAAGAATTGCCAGCGTCCTCCTGTCGCGCCGGCGCCGGCCCTCGTAGTCGCCCGAGACAACCTCGACGCCCGCCTCCTCCAGCGCGTGGAACAAGGCCGCCAGCAGCAGCGTCTTGCCGGACCCGGCCTTGCCCACCACGGCCATCACGCTTGCGCGGCCCTCACGCGGGGGCGTCAGCAGCCCCTCGTCAAGGTCCACACCGGACGTGCGCAGCATCTCGGCGATGCGGTCATGCGCTTCGGCCTGATCTTCGGAATATGTCAGCGCTGTCGCGGCCATGGCGCGACCCTAGCGCCGCGCCAAAGCGCATGCCAGCGAAAGCGTCAGGCGCTGCGCGAGAGCGGAAGGGGTGCCGCGCCGAAGCTCTGGCGGAACCACAGATCAGAGAGTTCGGGCGGCACCCCGGCGCGGCGTGCCACCTGCCGGCGGGCGGTTTCGGAAAACTCCCAAAGGCCCACGCTGATCCGGGCGCGACCCTCGCCCTGGCTGCCCAGAACCTCGGGTAAGGCGCCGATCATCCGGTAGATGCGGATCATCCGCGCGTCGAAGACGCCGGCGAAATGCTTCACCCCGAACTGGCGCATCACCTCGCCCCCGCCCAGCATCAGTGCCGCCGCCACATGGCTGGCTGCGCCGCGCGCCAGACAGAATCGGGTGCATTCCCAAATGAGCGGGCTGGTGAGGGTGCCGCCGCCGAGGATGTGGCGGAAATGGTCGTTGATCATCGTGGGCCCGGTGGTGGGCAGGAACCGCATCGAGCCCTGGTGGCGGCCATCGGGCCCTTCCCAGAGGATGTAGAGCGGGTTCAACGCGTCGTAGTCGTCGCGCTCATGGCCCTTTTCATCGACCGAAACGGCCCAGCCGAGCCGGGTCTTGAACTGGTCGGCCCGGTCGCGGAACATCGTGTCGGCCAGGTGCGGAAAGCGGTGAAGATCGTCCCCGTAGACGTAACGCAGCATGTCTGTCCCCTCTGCTTGACTGGCAGCGAGAGTTGGACAGGAAGGTTAAGGTTCGGCGGGCCGTGCGGGCGTTGCGCGGCTCAGATCACGATCATGCCCCGGCTGAGCGCCCGGGCCACGGCGTGAACGGTGTTGATCGCCCCGAGCTTGAAGCGCGCGCTTTCGATATAGACCCGCAGCGTGTGTTCCGAGATCGAGAGCGTCTGGGCCACCTGCGCCCGGCCATAGCCCAGGGCCAGAAGGGTGAGCGCATCCACCTCCCGGGGACTAAGAGCGCGGGGGGCCTCGGCTGTGCGGTCGGGCTCGAATTCCAGCGCCTTCTGGTTGAAGTAATGGGCGATCAGGATGAGGTGCCGGCGATGCCTCTCGGTGAAGGCCTGCCATTCGGCATCCGGACAGCTGTGATTTGCCGTGAAGAGCGCAAATTGCCCGTTCGGGCCCCGGAGCGGCACGGAAAAACCCTGATTGCCGATGCCATAGGCCCGCGCCTCCTCGGCGAAGTGGCGCACCGCCTTGCCCGACCAGTCTAGCCGCTTCCAGTCAACCGGGTGAAAGCGCTGGTAACAGCCCTGAATCACAGGGTCGATGCGAAGATAATCCTTTTCGAGGTAACGGGCGACCCACTCGGGCGCATAGGTGCCGCAGCCATACTGGTCGCCATCGGCGCTGACCCAGTGATACACCAAATGGTCGATGCGGAAATAGTCGCGGAAGTCGACGATCACCGCCTGAAGATCGTCGCGGTCACGCGCCTCTTCCAAAGAGGTCAGGATCGGTTCCAGTCGCCTTGGTGGGGCCACGTTCATGACCGGGCTTTCCTTGCCGTGTCGACGTAATCTCCGTCGTGGCGAGCAGCAGGGTGTCGTCAAGCTGCCCGGCCAACGCCGGAAGGCCGTTCCGGCGGGCGAATGTCCTCAGATCGGCGAGAACGTCGAGAATCCATCCGTTATCCATGATCAGCCTCCTTAATGTTCCTTAATGAAACATTAAGAACAGGGTAGCATCGCACCCGTTTCGGTTGAATTCGCAGATTTTCATTCCCCAGGAATGGCGAGGGGACGCAGGGCCAAGCCGTTGATTTCCCGTCCCCTCGCGCCCAACGCAAGGCGCCCGCGCCCGGACATGCCGATTCGCGGGCGCCTGACCGGGGCCAGCTGCGGGCCGATCCGTTACTTGCCGGCCTCCAGAACGTCCTCGACGGTGCGCAGGCCGGTCTTGGGCGCCTGCACCAGCACCGCCATGTTGCCCGGCTTGTGTTCGTTGCGCATCATCTTCATATGCGCCTGCGGAATCTCCGCCCAGGGGAAAACCTCCGACATGCAGGGGTCGAGCCGCCGCTCGATCATCAGCCGGTTGGCGGCGGCGGCCTGCTTGAGGTGGGCGAAATGGCTGCCCTGCAGACGCTTCTGGTGCATCCACATGTAGCGCACGTCGAAGGTGCAGTTGAAGCCCGAGGTGCCGGCGCAGATCACCACCATGCCCCCCTTCTTGACCACCAGCGTCGAGACCGGGAAGGTCGCCTCGCCCGGGTGCTCGAACACCATGTCCACGTTGACGCCCTTGCCGGTGATCTCCCAGATTGCCTTGCCGAACTTGCGGGCCTCTTTCAGCCATTCGCCGTATTCGGGGCTGTTCACCGTGGGCAACTGACCCCAACAGTTGAAATCCTTGCGGTTGATGACGCCCTTGGCGCCCATGGACATGACGAACTCGCGCTTGTCTTCATCGGAAATCACTCCGATGGCGTTGGCGCCCGCCGTGTTGGCCAGCTGGATCGCGTAGGAGCCGAGGCCCCCCGAGGCGCCCCAGA
>JAUIBJ010000078.1 GCA_030428025.1 Alphaproteobacteria bacterium | reverse complement strand
TCGTCTCTGCCGACCTGACCTATGCCAACAACCTCGACCGCATCGAGACGATCCGGGCCGACGGCAAGATCGATGGCGCAGACCCGTCCATTGCGGCCCTGACCGGCAATGTCGTTGTCCGCTTCGCGGACCAGACGCTCGTGACCCAGGCGATCAACGGCGAGGCCTGCGAGCTTGAGTTCTCCTACACGCTGGCAACCGGCGAGAGCCTGACGCTGACAGCCCACGCTGTTTACCTTCCGCGCCCGCGGATCGAGATTTCGGGGCCACAAGGTGTGCAGGCGACCTTCGACTGGCAAGCTGCCAGCGATCCCGTCGCGGGCCGGATGTGCACCGTCACCCTGACCAACGACCGCGAGATGTACTGATGCTGCGACTGAATCTCTCCACCGAGCCGCGCTGGCTCGACTTGGGCCATGGCGTCCGCCTGCTGGTGGAGCCGCTGACCACCGCCATTATGTTGGCCGCGCGGAGCGATCCGACGATCGTCGTGGCCGCCGGTGATGCCGAAGGCAGCGCCTCCAACGACGACCTTGCGCGCATCGTCGCAAAGGCCGTGGCGCGCATCGTGGTAAAAGACTGGGAGGGCGTTGGCGACGAGGATGGCGAGCAGCTAGCCCTGACGCCCGAGGGCATCGATGCCCTGTTGGAGCTTTGGCCGATCTTCGAGGCGTTTCAGACCAAATACATCGCGGGCGCGCTCATTCTGGACGCTGAAAAAAACGCCTGACCGCTCTCGCCGACTGGGAGTTCGGCGGGGGCGGCGACTATTGCGCCGCATGCCCCTCTGTATGCGCAGAATGCCCAAGCACTCTCTATCAACCCCTGACACTCGAGGGCTGGCAGGTCTGGGATCTGGTCCAGCGCCTCGGTGGACAGGTGCGCGTTGCTGGCGGCGTGAGCGGCGGCACTGTCCTCGGCTGGGACATGGCTGCTGCCCTGCAACTCGGGGCGGCCCTTGGGCTCTCGCCCCTCATTATCGCGGAACTCCTGCCACCCATTGAGGCGGTAATGGTGCGCAAGACAAACGAAGAGATCGAACACCGACATGGCTGAGAAAAAAGTGTCCGTCCGCCTCTCCGCGACTGGCGGGCGCCAAGTGCGCGCCGAGCTCGAAGGTGTCGGAGAGGCGGGCGCACGCGGCATGGGGCGTCTCTCGCGTGAGATGGACCAGGCCAACGCACGCATGGCGGCCTTTGCGCGTCGGGCCCGTATCGCGGCGACGGCTGCGGCCACGGCGCTGGCGACCGCTGTCGTTGCCATGACCCGCTCAACGGTCGCTGCCGCCAACGAGATCGGCCAGCTTTCTCAGATGGCCAATGCCACCCCGGAGGTGTTCCAGCGCTGGTCCGCGGCCTCGGCCACCGTCGGCATCGAACAAGAAAAGCTGGCCGATATTCTGAAGGACGTGAATGACCGCGTGGGGGATTTCCTGCAAACGGGCGGCGGCCCGATGGCGGATTTCTTCGAAAACATCGCGCCGCGGGTGGGCGTAACGGCCGATCAGTTTGCTCGCCTTTCGGGGCCGGAAGCCCTGCAACTTTACGTCGATAGCCTCGAGCGCGCGGGCGTCAGCCAACAAGAGATGACCTTCTATCTTGAGGCCATGGCCTCGGACACCACGCGGTTGATCCCCCTCCTGCAAAACGGCGGGGCGGAGATGACGCGGCTCGGGGCACAGGCGCAGGCCCTTGGGGCGGTGCTCGACGCTGATGCCATCGCCGCCATGCGCCGTTCGGAGCTCGCGCTGGTCAGCATCGGCCAGGTCTTTACGGGCGTTCGCAACCGGATTGCCGTGGCGCTCGCCCCGTCACTGGAGGCAGTGGCCAATGCGTTTGTCGCCCTTGCCTCCAGTACCAGCCCGATCAGCCGGGCCTTTGAAGCTGTGCTGGCCAACCTTGATCGGCTGGCGATCTACGCCGGGACCTTCGCCACTTTCCTCGCCGGCCGCTGGGTAGCTGCCATGGCGGTAGCCGCTCTCTCTGTTCGTGGGCTCGCCACCACGCTGGTGGTCCTGAAAGGCGCGTTGATCCGCACCGGCATCGGCGCCCTCATCGTGGGCGCAGGCGAGTTGGTCTACTGGTTTACTCGGTTGGCCTCCGGCGCAGGCGGCTTCGGCGAGGCCATGGGCCTCTTGAAAGACGTCGCGGTCGAGGTCTGGGACCGGATCAAGATGGGCGCAAACGCGGCCGGATCGCGCGCCACAGCCATGTTTTATGATCTCAAAGCCGATGCCGCAACCGGCATGGCTGGAGCCATCGAGAGTGTGGTCGCCTTTGGAAACACCACCGCCAACACGTTTGAAGGCGCGCTTCTCGCTGTGCGCGAGATCTGGTCGCGCTTGCCGGATGTGATCGGGGATCTGGTTTTCTCGGCGGCCAACCGCATGCTCGACGGGATCGAGGCCATGCTGAACGGCGCAATTCGCCGAATTGACGCCTTCACGGGGCGCATTCGGGACGCTCTGGCGGCGGTCGGCATCGAGACCACCTTCGGGCAAATCGGTGAGATCAGTCTCGGGGATATTGCCAACCCCTTTGCAGGCGCCTCCGCCGATGCCGGAACGGCTGCGGCAGAGGCGTTTCGCCGAGCCTTCGAGGACAACCCGCTCACGGCCCCTGAACTTGGTCTTGATGGGATTGCCGCCGAGGCGCTGGCCACCGCGAACACCTACCGGCAGGCAGCGACCGATCTCGCCAATGGCGCGACGGCGCCGCTCACGTCATGGGGCGCGCTTCGTGACGCTGTTGCAGGCACCGGCGAAGAAGGCGCAGCGGCGCTGGATGAGGCGACTGCCTCAGCAGATCGGCTATCGGACGCCATGGGGCGAGCTGGTGGCGCGGCAGGAAGTGCCGGAGATCGGATCGCCACCGGTTGGCGTGCAGTCTCGGAGGCCCTTCAGGCTTATGCCACCGACGCCCTGAACTGGGGCAAGGGTCTTGGTGAAACCCTGACCGGCGCTTTCAGTGGCGCGGAAAGCGCGTTTCGGAGTTTTGTCGAGACCGGCAAGTTCGACTTCAAGGGTCTGGTGCGCTCGATCCTGGCAGACCTCGCGGTTCTGTCCTTCAAGCGTGCGGTGCTGGGGCCCATCGCCTCGGCGCTCTCAGGCATCTTTGGCGGCGGGTCCGTTGCGGCGGCCGTCTCGCATGCGGGTGGCATCGTTGGGCTGTCCGGACATAGCCGGTCGGTGCCTGCGATGGCTTTCGCAGCGGCGCCCCGCATGCATTCCGGCGGTTGGGCGGGGCTCCGCCCCGACGAAGTTCCGACAATCCTGCAGCGCGGTGAGCGGGTGCTAAACCGGCGCGAGGCGGCGAACTATGGCCACGGCAGCACTGGCTCGGGCGTGACCGTCAATATCGATGCGCGCGGGGCGCAGATGGGCGTGGCCGAGCAGATCGACGCGCGCCTGCGGGCGGCCATCCCGGAGATCGCCCGCATTGCAAAGGAAAGCGTAGCCGACGGCCGGCGCCGGGGTCAGGTGATCTGAGATGGCCATTCCTGTCTTGCCCCTTACGCTCGTGTCCTCCCTCGAGCGGCGGCTGGTGACGTCCGTTGCCGAGGCGCGTTCGCCCTTCACCGGGACGTCCCAGATCCAGGACTGGGGCGCGTCGTGGTGGGAGTACCAGATCGAGATGGCGGTGACCCAAGGGGCCAAGGCCCGGCAGCTTTCGGCTTTCTTCACGGCGCTGGGTGGATTGCGGGGCCGGTTCCTCTTCCCCGATCCCTCGATCGAGGTGCCGGTGGCGGCGGGCAATCCTTACGTCACTGAGGCGCAGGTTGCGGGATCATCCACCCTCCGCACGGCAGGCTGGGGACTTGGGCTTCGCGCAGGCGATTTCTTCCAGCTGGGTTCGGATGCCACCACGCGGCTCTATCAGCTGACGGCGGATGTGACGCCCTTGGCCAGCGAGGCGACGCTCGCCTTCGTGCCGCCGCTCCGGGCTTCCGTGCCGGTCGGGACGCTCCTTGGCCTTGATACCCCGTCTGTTCTTTTGCGCCTGACGGCCCCGGTCCCCTCGGTCATCGGTCGGGCGGATCAGCACCGCTTCACGATCTCAGCGCGGGAGGCCCTCTAATGAGCCGTGATCTCACCGTCGCCTTTGCAACCGCACTGGCGGATCAAAGCCTGCGCCCCGTCATCTTCTTCGAGGGCCAGTTCGCGACAGGCTGGGTCCGGATCTGGTCTGGCCTTGGGGCTGTGACTTGGAATGGACAAACTTGGGCCGGGGCTGGGTCTCTTCTCGGGCTCGGCTCCCTCGACGAAACCGGGGAAGTTGTGGCGGGCGGCACGGCGGTGTCGCTTTCTGGCGTGCCGCTGGACCTCGTACAAATGGCGATTGAGGAAGCGCGTCAGGGATTGCCGGGTCGCATCTGGCTGGGGCTTCTGGCCGAGAATGGCAGCATCATCGCCGATCCGGTGCAGGCTTTCTCGGGCCGCCTCGATGTGCCAGAAATCAAGGACGACGCAGACACCTGCACGATCACCATCAGCTATGAGAGCCGGCTCATTGATCTCACCGTAGCCCGGACCTGGCGCTACACCCATGAGAGCCAGCAGGTGCTGTTCCCGGGCGATCTCGGGTTCGAATACGTGACCGCAATCCAAGACAGGGAAATCACCTGGGGGCGCGGATAGAGATGGCACGCGTTGACCACTGGGAACGCCTGCTTGCTGCGGCCGTCGATACCGCACGGGCGAAGCCTTTCGTCTGGGGCGTTCATGACTGCCCAACCTTTGCTTTTGAAACACGCATGATCCTTACCGGTGGCGAAGACATCGCGGCCCTCTGGCGCGGTCGCTACACCACCGCGCTCGGCGGCGCGCGGGTGATGCGCCGACTGGGCTGGGCCTCGCTCGAGGAGATGGGCTGCGCGCTCTTAGGTGAGCCTCGTCAGGCCGTTCTCCTTACTCAACGCGGTGATGTGGTTCTGGCCGATACCGGTCTTGGCTTCGGCATTTGTAGCGGGGCTTCGGCAGTTGGGATAGCCCCCGAAGGCCTCGTGACTGTACCGCTGACCTCTTGCCGGCTTGCCTGGCCCATCTGATCTCGGAACCACCCTATGCCTTTCATCGTGACAGCCGTCACCGCGTTCGCGGGGGCGATCAGCGGCGTATTGGCTGCAGGTGGGATTGGCGCTGCGCTCTTGCGGATCGGCGGGACGCTACTGCTGTCCTACGCGGCGCAGGCATTGATGCCGAAACCGCAGACCACGATGCAGCCGCGCACGGTGACGATCCGCGAGCCCGTGGTGCCACGTGATCTTGTTTATGGCCGCACGCGCAAGGGCGGGGTCATCGTCTTCCTGCATTCCTCAGGATCAGACAACAAATACCTCGATCTGGTGATCGTGCTGGCCACGCATCGGGTCAAATCCATTGGGGCGATCTACTTCGAAGGCGACATGGCCCTCGATGCTGATGGCGTTGCCCAAGGCCGTTGGGCCGGAAAGGTCTTCGTCGAAAAGAAACTGGGCGCCGCAAACCAGACCGCTTTCGCAGGCCTCAAGGTAGCGCTGCCGGACAAATGGACCGAGAACCACAGACTTCGCGGGTGCGCGGCCATTCGGCTGCGGCTGACCTATGATCAGGATGCCTTCCCAGGCGGAATCCCGAACATCACCGTGGACATCGAAGGCAAGGACGACATCTGGGACCCGCGGACGCAAACCGCCGGCTATTCGGAAAACCCCGCCCTTTGTCTTACCGATTACATGGCCAATCCGACCTGGGGCATTGGCGCGCGCATTGGTGAACCCGACGGGATCGATGAGATGTCGCTCGTGGAAGCCGCCAACATCTGTGACGAGATCGTTCCCCTTGCAGGCGGCGGGTCCGAGCCGCGCTATGCCTGCAATGGGGTGATCACCCTCTCGGAAGTCCCGAAGACGATCATAGAGGGGATGCTCTCCAGCTTCGCCGGGCGCTGCGCCTTCTCGAGCGGGTCCTGGCGCATCCATGCAGGGGCCTGGCGCGCGCCAGATGTTGCGCTGACCTCGGACCATGTCCGCGAGGGCGGGCTCACCTTGGCGACGCGCGTGACAATGTCGTCAAACTTCAACGGCGTGCGCGGGCAGTTTGTCAGCCCCGAAAACGATTGGCAGCCGGATGACTTCCCGGCCTATGCCTCGGATGTTTACCTCGCTGAGGATGGCGGCGAGCGGAAATGGCGGGATATCTCGCTGCCCTTCACGATCTCCGCCGCCATGGCGCAGCGGCTGGCAAAAATCGAGCTCGAGCGCGCACGTCGGCAGATGACGGTCCGACTGTCGGGCAAGCTTTCGGCCTGGGCGGCCACCGTCGGAGATGTGGTGACGCTATCTTACGCCCGGTGGGGCTTTGCCGCCAAACCCTTCGAGGTGCATGGGGTGAGCCTTGATCTGACGGCCTCGGGCGATGGGGCGCTGCTCCTGCCAGAACTCGTGCTGCGCGAAACCTCGCCCTTGGTCTACGACTGGTCAGCGTCTGAAGAACAGATTTACGCTGCTGCCCCGCGGACGGTGCTGCCCAATGCCTACGATATTCCAGCCCCCGGCGCTCCGCAGGTAACCGAAGACCTCTATGTCACGCGGGATGGCGGCGGGCTGAAGGTTCTGGCCAAGATTAGCTGGGAAGCCGCACCTTCAGGATTTGTTGCGGCCTATCAGCTGCAAGGCAAAATTTCTGGCCCGGCCGACTGGATTGACTACGGCCGAACTGACGGCACGAGCTTGGAAATCCGTGACATTGCGCCGGGAGCTTGGGCTTTCCGCGTAAAGGCGATCTCGGTCTTGGGCGTCTCCTCGCCCTGGCAGGAGACAGCGGTTGAAATCCTCGGACTCACCGCGCCGCCAGCGCAGCTTGAGAACGTCACGCTGCAAACGGCAGGTGGGCTCGCCATCCTGAAATGGACACGCTCGGCCGATCCCGATGTTCGGGTCGGTGGCAACATCGTGATCCGGCATTCGAAGGAAGCGACGGCCACCTGGTCCGACAGCTATTCGATGGACCGGGTCTCGGGCGGCGAGGCCATCGCCGTCGTGCCCTTGAAACCCGGTACCTACCTGGTGCGCGCCGAGGACAGCGGCGGCCGTGCCGGTCCAGAAACCCGCGTCTCGACCAAGGGCGCGCAGGTGCTGGCCTTCTCGACCTTGGACTTTCTGCAGGCCGACCCCGGTTTTGTCGGTCCAAAATCCGGGCTGCAGGTTACGGGTGCGAACCTGACGCTCGCTACGGCGACCGCAAATGGCGTGACGCAGGTGTCGGCAATGGACGGGCAATATGGCTTTGCCGCTGGGCTTGATCTCGGAACGGTCAGACGTGTCCGCCTGCGCTCAGAAATCGGCGTCGCGGCATTGGCACTCAACGACCGGATCGACGCGCGCACTGCCTTGATGGACACATGGGCCGACTTTGACGGATCGGCTGGAGCAGAAATCGACGTGCTCTTCGAGATCCGCGAGACCGATGACGATCCGGCCGTATCGCCAAACTGGGGTCCTTGGGGCCGTCTCGACAACCACGAAATCGAGGCCCGCGCGGTGGAAGCGCGGACGTTTCTCACGACGAAGGATGCGTCTTACACGCCCATCGTCTCGCAACTGCGGCTTTATGCCGATGAGGTCGTTTGATGGCGCAGACATCCAACTTCGTGATCGCGAACGACGCGGGCGCGGCCGTTCGGGCGCGCATCAATGAGGTGGTCGCCGCACTGCAATCGACGAGTGCGGGGGCCTCGGCACCAACGGCAACGACCGCTGGCATGCTCTGGGTCGACACCTCGGTCTCACCGCCGGTTCTGCGCCGACGAAACGCCACCAACACAGGCTGGGACGCGCTGCTCGATGCGGCGGGCAATCTGGCGGGACTCGCCAACACGGCCGTGGCGCGCACGAACCTTGGCCTCGGGACAATGGCCACGAAATCCGCCGCCGACTATGACGCGGCGATCGCGGCAAAAGCGGCACTGTCTGGAGCAACCTTCACCGGCGTTGTGACCGCCCCGAACTTTGTCTCTTCCTCCGACGCCCGCCTGAAATCCGATGTCGAGACCATTGCGGATGCGCTGGCCTTGGTCTCGGCCCTGCGCGGCGTCCGCTTCACGATGGATGGCAGCCGCCAGATCGGGGTCATTGCTCAGGAAGTCGAGACCGTGCTGCCCGAGGTGGTCCGCGACAACGAGGCGGGACAACTCTCCGTCGCTTACGGCAATATCACCGGCCTTCTGATCGAGGCCGTCAAGGAACTGGCCGCCCGGGTGGCGGCGCTTGAGGAGGCACGCCCATGAATGACGGTGGGTTTATCGACATGATCAACTCGTTCTTCGGAGGCGCGGTGACCACGCTGATCGGCGCCTTTACTGGGCGGCTTATGTGGCATTCGGGCGAGGTGAAGCTCGGCAACCGCCGCTTCTTTGGCAAGGAGCTTCTCTGGGAAATCCCCGTCGCTGTTGGCATGGCGCTGATTGGGGAAGCGGCCGCGCGTTACATGGGTCTCTCGCAACCGGTCTCCACCGGGTTCGTGGCAACGCTCGCTTATTTGGGTCCGCGCGGGGCGGAGGCGCTGCTGGCCTCTTGGCTCTGCCGCAAGAAGTAACTCGCCACCATTCATAGAAATCCTGCACGCCGTCCCGATCCGGGGCGGCGTTTTCCTTTGCATGGGAGACAACCATGACGCCATTCGACATCGCCCGCAGCTACATCGGCACGACCGAGGGCGCGGGCCCCGCTGACAATCCCGTCATCATGGAGATGTATGCCTCCGTCGGCCACGATTGGGTGGAGCATGATAGCGTCGCCTGGTGCGCGGCCTTTGTTGGGCATTGCCTTGAGCAGGCCGGGATCAAATCCACCCGCAAGCTGACGGCGCGCTCTTACATCGACTGGGGCATCCCAATCGAAGTGGCAGACGCCCAGCAAGGCGATATCGGCGTGATCCCCCGCGGCTCATCCAGCTGGCAGGGCCATGTCTTCTTTATCGACCGGATCGAGAGCGCTTGGGTTTGGGGCCTTGGCGGCAACCAGGACGACGCCGTCAATGTGAAGCGCTACCCGCTTTCCAAGCTCCTCGGGGTGCGGCGCGCGGGCGGCGTGACCAGCAACGTCATCATGTCCGTGCGCGACGTGCAGGCGCGGCTCCGATCGCTTGGATATCATGAGGTTGGCGAGGTGGACGGCCGGATGGGACCGCGGACTCGCGGAGCCATCCTGGCCTTTCGCGATGACAACAGCCTACCATTAAACCCAATCATCGACGTTGCGCTGACCGAAGCGCTGGAAAGAGCGTCACCTCGGGAAATCGCACCTGAGAGGGCATCTGGCGCACCCGCAGAAAGCCGGATCGTAACAGCATCCAATGCGCAGATCGGTCTCGGTGTCATTGGCGCCGCGGGCTCGATCAGCAGCCAGATCGCCCCGGCGCTTCTTGAAGCAGAGCAGGCGCGCGATGTGGCCGGGCGTGTGTTCACCTTGATCGGGCTGGAAAGCTGGATCTCCAATACCCTGCCCTGGATCGGCGCAGCCGTGTTCATCGGCGTCGTCATCTATGCGCTGCGCGCAAAGGCGGCCCGGATCGACGATCACCGCACGGGGAAAACGCCATGACTTGGGTCTTGATCGTTGTCTCCTGCATCGCAGGCGACAGCCTGCCTGACTGCGGCAGTGGGATCAG
>JAUIBJ010000765.1 GCA_030428025.1 Alphaproteobacteria bacterium | reverse complement strand
GTCCGCAATGCCCGGAATGCGGCGGAAAGCGCTTTGCGTGATGCGGGAGCAGCATGATGTCCAGCCTTCGGGACGAGATTCGCGCGATCCTGCGCGAGGAAATCTCTGCGCTCATGGCCGAGCCGCGTCCGGCTGGACCCGACACCGAGAGGGTGCGTATCGCATCCAGCGCCGAGCTGAACCGTTTTGCGCAGGATCTGGTGCGGCGGGCGTCGGACCCGGATTTCGCGGCGCGGGTGTCACGCGGCGAGATCGTATTCGAAATGACCGGCGCAACGCCCATGCCTGCGCCGCTGGTATCGAGCCCGCCCCGGGTTGTGCCCGAGGCGTTCGACAAACCGCTGATCACGGAACGCGACATTGCCGGTCTCGGCAATTCGGCGCGCAGCCTGCGGATCTCGGCCCGCAGCCGGCTGACGCCGCTTGCGCGCGACGAGGCGCGGCGGCGGGGCATCAGGATCGAAAGGACTGAGACATGATTCAGGGTCGCGTCATAGGCAAGATCTGGTCGTCGCGCCGCGTCGCGTCGCTGCCGCCCGGAGCGTTGCTCGAGGTTGAAACCGACGGTGGCGGCAGGCTGATCGCCTTCGACCCGCTGGGCTGCAACACCGGCGAGGCGGTGCTGATCACCCAGGGATCGGTGGCGGCAGGATATTTCACGGGCAAAACCGCCCCGGTCGATGCCCTGATCATCGGCTCAATCGACGAAACGAACGAAGTCAACTCATGAGGAAATGAACCATGGCTAATCTGGCAATCGGTATGATCGAAACCAAGGGATACGTGCCCGCGCTGTCGGCCGCGGATGCGATGGTCAAGGCGGCCAACGTGGAGATTGTTGCGCGCAACGAAGTGGGGGGTGGACTGGTCTCGGTCGTGGTCCGCGGCGATGTTGGCGCCGTCAAGGCCGCGACCGAAGCCGGCGCGGAAGCCGCCAGCCAGGTCGGCGAAGTGACCGCAGTCCACGTCATTCCGCGCCCACATGCGGATCTGGGCAAGCATTTCTCCGCCGCGGCGGCGAAGTAATCGGCGAAACCGCAGGGGAAGAAGGTAACCGCAGATGACGGAACTACGCGTCTACTTGCCGATCGAGGATTTGCAGCCGCAATTCGCGGCCTACCTGTCCTCGCCCCTGCGCGCCCGCGCCTATCCGCCGTTCCGGGGTCAGAATTCGCTGATCATCGAAGTGGCGCCGGCACTGAGCATTCACCGGATCACGGACCTTGCTCTCAAGACCGCCCCGGATATGGAGCCGGGCATCCTGTTCACCGAACGGCAGTTCGGCCTGCTCGAGCTTCATGCCGACGACATGGCCGATCTCGAGGCGGCGGGCAAGGCGATCCTGAAGGGGATCGGGGCCAAGCCCGGCGACCAGCTCGCGCCGAAGGTTCTGTATCACGACATTATCGAGGATCTCTCGGACCAGCACGCCATTATACTCAATCGCTCGCGCGACGGATCGATCCTGGTGCCGGGGGTGGCGCTGCTGATCTACGAAATGACGCCAGCGCTCTTTGCCTGTGTGGCGGCAAACGAGGCCGAGAAGGTCGCGCCCGGCGCGACGATCAACGATGTGCAGATGATGGGAGCGTCGGGCCGCGTGTTCATGTCCGGGACACTAGAGGAAATGACACGCGCCAGGGACCGTATCACGGAGGTGCTCCAGGGAATCGAGGGCCGCTCCGGCTGACCGGAGCGCAAAAACAAGAGGGAAAACCCCCAGGAAAAGACACAACTGACAGGAGGTTAAGAAAATGACCAAAGGACTATCCAGAAGGCAGTTCGTCGGCCGTACAGCGGCGCTGGCGGGTTTGGCTGCCGCCGGACCAATGAGCCCCGCCTTTGCGGCGCGCAATGACCGGATGAACATTCTCTGCTGGGAAGGCTACAACTCGGATCAGGTGCTTGGCCCGTTTCGCAGTGCCAACTCGGGCGCGAC
>JAUIBJ010000077.1 GCA_030428025.1 Alphaproteobacteria bacterium | reverse complement strand
CGACCAGGCGCACAAGCCGGACGAATACGTGTCGCTCGACCAGTTGCAGCAATGCCTCGATATGCTGGAACGGCTGGGCAACAAGCTGGCGGCGTAAGTTGAACTTCGCCGCCCAAAACCTTGACTAACAGCCTTTAACCGACCGAAAGGTCAGGTAGTGCGGCACCCGGCCTTCCCGCAGCGCCTTCTTCTCATACCGCGTCGGCAGCCAGTCGTCCCAGGGCCTGCGCCAGTCCTTTGGCCTCTCTGCCAGCCATTCGAACCCGTGCCGCGGAACCTGCTCAAGCGTCTGTCTCACATAGTCGGGAATGTCCGTCGCGACGCGGAAAATCCCCCCCGGTCTCAACACCCGCGCCAGCGGTTCCAGATGCTCCGGCGTGACGAACCGCCGGCGGTGATGGCGCGCCTTCGGCCAGGGATCGGGGTAAAGCAGAAAGGCGCGGGAAATCGAGTTTTCGGGCAGTACGTCGAACAGGTCACGCACGTCGCCGGGATGGATGCGGATATTGTCGCATCCGGCCTCGCGGATCTTTCCCAAGAGCATGGCCACGCCGTTGATATAAGGCTCGCACCCGATCAGCCCCACATCCGGGTTGCGCATCGCCTGATGCACCATGTGCTCGCCCCCGCCGAACCCGATTTCCAGCCAAATGGGGCGGTTCCCGAAAAGCGATGCAAGATCAACCTCTTTCCGCTCGGGGTTCACGTCCCAACCGACCGCGCCAAGAGACAGCCTGCCCAGATCCTCATCCAGCCAAGTCTGTTGCGACTTGCGCAACGCCTTGCCTTTCAGCCTGCCATAGAAATTGCGCCATGGCGCGCCGGACGGGTGGGATTCCCTGCTCATATCCTGATCGTGTTTACGCTTCATGCCCCTCAGATAGTTTCACATATCAAACATTGCGAGATAGTCTATCCCGGCAAGGTCTGAAATCATTGACCTATTCTAACCACCCCAAGGATTTTACGGAAAGGGCGGCGCCGAGCGCCACCTTCCGTCTTCAGGCCCAAAGCCGCGATCAGATCGCCGCCTTCAGCGTCTCGACTAGGTCGGTCTTTTCCCAGCTGAAGCCACCATCGGCCTCCGGCTCGCGGCCGAAATGGCCATACGCCGCCGTGCGCTGATAAATCGGCTTGTTGAGTTCAAGATGCTCGCGGATGCCGCGCGGGGTGAGGTCCATCGAGGCGCGGATCGCCTTCTCGATCTCCTCCGGCGCCACCTCGCCGGTGTCATGGGTCTCGGCATAGATCGAGAGCGGCTCGGCCACGCCGATGGCATAGGACAGCTGGATGGTGACACGGTCGGCCATGCCCGCGGCAACCACGTTCTTGGCCAGATAGCGCGCGGCATAGGCCGCCGAGCGGTCCACCTTGGTCGGATCCTTGCCCGAAAACGCCCCGCCCCCATGCGGCGCGGCGCCGCCATAGGTATCGACGATGATCTTGCGCCCGGTGAGACCCGCGTCGCCATCCGGCCCGCCGATCACGAACTTGCCGGTGGGATTCACGTGCCAGACCGTCTCGGCACTCAGCCAGTCCACCGGTAGCACCTCGCGAATGTAGGGTTCCACGATCTCGCGGATGTCGTCGCTGGTCAGATCCTCGTCGAAATGCTGGGTCGACAGCACCACAGAGGTCACGCCCACCGGTTTGCCGCCCTCGTAGCGCACCGACAGCTGCGATTTGGCATCGGGGCCCAGCGCCGGCTCCTTGCCGGACTTGCGCACCTCGGCCAGCCGCCGCAGGATGGCATGGCTGAACTGGATCGGCGCCGGCATCAGCGCCTGGGTCTCGTTGGTGGCGAAGCCGAACATGATGCCCTGGTCGCCCGCGCCCTCGTCGCGGTTGCCCTGGCCGGTCACGCCCTGAGCGATATGGGCAGACTGTTCGTGCAACAGGTTCATCACGTTGCAGGTTTTCCAGTGGAACTTGTCCTGCTCGTAGCCGATATCGCGGATGCAATCCCTCGCGATGCCCTCGATCCGGCCCATGTAGTCGCGCAGCTTTTCCTGATCCGTCAGCCCCACCTCGCCTCCGATCACCACCTGGTTGGTGGTGGCGAAGGTCTCGCAGGCGACACGGGCCAGCGGGTCTTCGGCGAGAAAGGCATCGAGGACGGCATCGGAAATCCGGTCGCACACCTTGTCGGGGTGCCCCTCCGATACCGACTCGGAGGTGAAGATATAGTTCTGACGGGACATGAATGTTGCTCCATTGAGATTCTGCCGCCACGCCAGGAAGCCGTTGTGACGGGTCGAAACTGCATATGCCCGGGTCGGGGGGCCGTCAACGCCTAAGTTGGCCGACGCCCGTGCCTGTTGTAGAGAAGGGACAGGGCCAGCAGCAGAAATGCCAACGCCGCCATCGGCGCATCGCCGGTGCGGGCGTAGAATGTGGGCGGCAGCGCCGGCGGCAGGGGGGTATCGACCCAGCCTTTCGTGCCAAGGCCAAGGCTTTCGGTGATCCGCCCGGTAGCGTCGATCATCGCCGACACGCCGGTATTGGCCACCCGGATCATCGGCAGCCCCTGTTCGGCGCTGCGCAGGCGGGCCTGCGCGAGGTGCTGGAAGGGGCCGGCCAGGGTGCCAAACCAGGCGTCGTTGGTGATGAGCAGCAACATGTCGGGCCGTTCGGCATAGCCGCCCACATCCTGCGGGAAAACCCCTTCGTAGCAGATCAGCGGCAGAGCCCGGCCAAGCGCCCCGACATCGATCAGCCGCGGCCCGGGTCCGGCGGAATAGCCATCGCCGTCAGCGGCGGCAAGCCCCCGGATTCCCAGATGTTTCAACTGGTTGCCATACGGAATGTATTCGCCGAAGGGCACCAGGTGATGCTTGTCGTAAATCGCCGAGACCTCGCCCGCCCCGTCAAGCCGGATCAGCGAGTTGAAATAGCGCGGGCCATCGAGCCGTTGCAGGCCCAGCACCACCGGGATGCCACCCGCGGCGCGCGTAATCGCCTCGAGCGCCGGGGCGGCCCGCTCCAGCGGCCAGGGCACCGCCGTTTCGGGCCAGACAATCAGCGCCGGCGGGGCGCCCTTGGGCGGAGCGGCGGTATAGGCGATCTGCCGTTCGAAGAAGATTCGCACCTTCGAGGGGTCCCATTTCTCGTCCTGCGGGGCGTTGGGCTGAACGAGGCGGATCACCGGGGCGTCGGAATCGGGGGTGGCGGCGGCCTCCGGCGTGAGCCACGGGCCCGTCGCATGCAGCAGCGTGGGCAGCGCAAGAAGCGGCAGCGCGCGCCCCCATCCGCCGGCCATCAGATGCCAGAGCCCCGCCGCCGCCAGCAAGAGGATCGCCGTCAGCCCCAGTGCCCCGCCCCAAGACGACCAGTAAAGAAGGCCCGTGTCGATCAGCGCATGCCCCGCCTGAGCCCAGGGAAAGCCGGTGAAAAGATAGGTTCGCCCGGCCTCGGCCAGAACGAAGGCGCCGATGAAGGCCGCTGCTCCGCCTCCGGCCGCCCGCATCCCCGCCAGCGCCGCGCCCCAGAAAAGCGACATGCCCAGAGCGAGGAAGACGAGCGCGAAGGGCGCCATCCAGCCATGCCGCGCGGCATCGACGAAGAAGGGTTCGACGATCCAGAACAGCGCAAGCATGAAATAGCCTGTCCCCGCCGCACAGCCCAGCAGGCCCGCCCGCCGCCAGCTCGGGGTGGCACGGCAAAGGCCGAAGACAAGCGCCAGCGAGAGCACTGTGAGCGGCCAGAACCCGAACGGCGCCTGCCCGAAGGCCGCAAGCACGCCGATGATCCAGGCAATCGCAAGCTGGGCGCGCACCCGCAGCGCCAGGACCTTGTCCATGGCGCGCACGCGTCCTAACCGTCGCCCTGACCGGGCAGGCGCACCCTCAGCCGCTTGATCCTGCGGGGATCTGCCTCGACCACCTCGAAGACGGTGCCGCCGGGATGCTCGACCATCTCGCCGCGCACCGGCACGCGGCCCAGCAGCATGAAGACCAGCCCACCCAGCGTGTCGATTTCCTCTTCGTCCACCTCTTCCGCCTCGGTCAGGGATACGCCGGTTTCTTCCTCGAACTCGTCGAGCGGCGTCTTGGCTTGCGCCAGATAGAGGCCGGGCTTTTCCTGAACCCAATAGGTGTCGTCGTCGGTGTCGTGCTCGTCCTCAATCTCGCCAACCACCTGTTCGATCAGGTCCTCGATGGTAACCAGCCCGTCGACGCCGCCATATTCATCGATAACCAGCGCCATGTGGCGACGTTCGGTCTGCATGTTCTGCAAGAGTACACCGAGCGGCATGGAGGGAGGCACATAGAGCAGCGGCCGCAGAAGATTCCTGAGCGAAAACCTGCCGCCCTTTCCGTTGAACCCGTGGCTGAGGGCGAAATCCTTCAGATGCGCCATGCCCACGGGCGAATCAAGTGTGCCCTCATAGACCGGCAGACGGGTCTTGCCGCTGTCGCGGAAGACGTCCACAAGCTCGTCCTTGGTGATGTCCACGGGCACGGCCACGATATCGGCCTTGGGCACCGCCACGTCCTCGACAGTCAGCGCGCGCAGATTGCCGAGGCCAAGGCCCGCGCCTGTGGCCTTGCGCGCCTCCGCCTCTCCGGGGCTGTCCTCGCTGTGGCTGAAAGCGTCGAATATGCGGCGGAAGAATCCGCCCTGGTCCTCGTCGCTGTCCTGGCTTTCCGCCTGCGCGCATCGCGCCGCGTTAGAAGATGCGTCTGTGCTGTCGCCCATTGCCTTTTGGTCCGAAATAAGCTGGGGCGTGCATACACGCGACCCGGGTATGGTTCAATATGGGTCAGGCAGGCCGAGTTTGCCAAGTATCTCCACCTCGGTTGCCTCCATCAAAGTGGCATCCCGGTCACGAATATGATCGTACCCCAAAAGGTGCAGCGTGGCATGCACGATCAGATGGGTGACATGGTCGGCCATCGACCGGCCCGCCGCGTCCGCCTCGCGCGCGCAGGTCTCGAAGGCGATGGCGATATCGCCAAGCTCGGGGTCGGTGCCCGGCTCAGGCGGCGCGGGCACGGCGCCCCCGGTCGGTGCGGCGCGGTCCCGGCTCGGCCAGGAAAGCACGTTGGTTGGGGCGGGCCTGTCGCGGAAATCACCATTGAGCGTGGCGATGCGGGCATCGTCACAGCCGAGTACTGCAATCTCCCACTCGGCGGGATCGAGCCCCAGATGCGCCAGCGTGGCCGCCGCCGCCCGCTCGGCCAGCGCGTCCAGACCGGCCCCCTGCCAGCGGTCGTCCTCGATCAGCACATCGGTCAACATCTGGGCGCGCCCTCGCCGCCGGGGCCCGGAACTTTCGAAAATTCCGTCACGGAAAATGCACGTTTTCCGATCCGTTTTCTTGGAAGAAAACGGCGCCGGAACTCAGCCGTCGCGGTCATAGGCCTCGATGATTTTCGCCACAAGCGGATGCCTGACAACATCTTTCGAGGTGAAATAATTGAACGAAATTTTGGGGATATCCTTCAGCAGGCGCTCGGCATCGTGCAACCCGCTGGTCACGCCGCGCGGCAGGTCCACCTGGCTGCGGTCGCCGGTGATCACCATGCGACTGCCCTCGCCAAGACGGGTGAGGAACATCTTCATCTGCATCGAGGTGGCGTTCTGCGCCTCGTCCAGCACGACGAAGGCATTGGCCAGCGTCCGGCCGCGCATGAAGGCCAGCGGCGCGATCTCGATCCGCTTCTCCTCGATCAGCTTGGCGACCTGCTTGGCGGGCAGGAAATCGTTCAGCGCGTCATAGAGCGGCTGCATGTAGGGATCGACCTTGTCCTTCATGTCGCCGGGCAGATAGCCCAGCTTCTCGCCCGCCTCGACTGCGGGGCGCGCAAGGATGATCCGGTCGACATGGCCTTCTATGAACATGCTGACGCCGACCGCCACCGCCAGATAGGTCTTGCCGGTGCCGGCGGGGCCGATGCCGAAGGCGAGTTCGTTGTTGTAGAGCGACAGCACATAGGCCTTTTGCGCATCCGTCCGCGGCTCGACCAGCTTCTTGCGGGTCTTGATCTCGACCGGGCCGCCCTTGAACATCTCCAGCTGGTCGCCGTCGCAGCTCTCGGCCGCGGGCTCGGGCCCACCCATGCGCAACTCGCGGTCCACATCGGCATGTTCCACGGCGCGGCCTGATTCCAACCGTGCATAGAGCGCACGCAGAACACCCAGCGCGTCCTCGACCACAGGCTTTTCGCCCACCACAGAGAGGTGATTGCCGCGCCGCATGATCTGAACCCCGAGCTGGCGCTCGATCTCGGCCAGGTTGCGGTCATGCTCGCCGCAGAGGTCGATCAGCAGGTAATTGTCCGGAAATTCGACGCTTTCTTCGTGCAGCGCGGAAGAATCGTCCAACGGGGGCAGCGCGGTTGTAACCAATCATATCTCCTGAACCAGCGTGACACATATATCGTGCCAAGATGCCGCCGCAACTGCAAGATAAAGGAAAAAATTGTCATCTGCCCGTCACAAGAGCGGCCGCAGGCATCACCTGCGGCCGGGTCGCCTTGCCTTGGGGCAATATCAGATCGGGTCGGACACCGGCGAGCCACTCTTGTAAGCGCCTGTGGCCACGTTGGGAGGGGCCGTACCCGAGCAGACCGGCTTTCCATAGGGGTCGAGCCGCTGCGAGAGATACCCCTCGATGCCGTCGTCTATGATCCAGTGGTCGCAGCCATTGGGATCAACCCAGATGCCGGCCTGAAGCTGGCTGAGATGCTTGCTGTCGATCCAGCGGTCGACGGTCTTGTCCTGTTTGTCGCCATAGCATCCCGCCAACACCGTGGTGGCACCGATCACGGCAATAAGTTTCACTGTTTTCATGACTTTCCCCCTCAGCGCCAGCACAGGATTTCAACGCGGCGGTTCTGCTGCATTCCCGCAGCCGTATTGTTCGGAGCCTTCGGCATGCGCTCGCCATAGCCGCGCACATCAGCGATTCGCGCTCCGATGGAGGCCGCCACCTGGGCCACCGCGTTGGCACGACGCAGGGACAGCTTCAGATTGTACTCGTCCGATGCCCGGCTGTCGGTATGACCGACGATCGTGTAAGAAATCGCCCCGGCCTGCTGGAAGAAGCTCATCAGTTGCTGGCGGCCCGCGGCGCTGATATGGGCACTGTCGGTCGCGAACAGGGTGTCGGTATTCATCACCCCGCACAGATTCTGCCGCCGGCAGACCGGGATGCCCTGGCGGGTCACGTGCGGGCTCATGTAACCTTCCCACCCGTCATCCATGACCCAGTGCTCGCACCCGTCCGGATCGACCCAGATGGTGGGTACATAGCGTTCTCCGACGACCACACGCTGGCCGCTCTGGGCCTGGGCCGGATGCACCGACATCGCAAACGCGATGACGGCGGCAGCGCATCCGCCCACCAAGCCGCGAACTGTTTTCGAAAGATATTCGGTCACAGCCACTGTCCTTTTCTTGATCCCCCACGCGCCCGGCTCGAGCAGAGAATCCGGGCGAGATTAAATTATTGTTTGAGTGTAACAAGTTTGGATTTGTTGTGAAGCCTAAATGACCGGCATTCTGTCGACAGTCCGGAAACAATGCCCGCCGCAGCCGTCTCGCCGCAGCAGATTTGGCTTTTTTTATTGACGATGCGGCGTTAGCGGGCGCCCTTGCACCACTCAGTGAAGGCAGACACGCCCGGCCAGGGAATTGGCCCCGCTTTCGGTGATCTCGACATCCGCCAGATCTCCCGCGCGCAGGGTGGATTCGCGCACATGCACCGCGTGCAGATAGTCGGACTTGCCAACCATCTGCCCGGGCAGGCGGCCGGGCTTTTCGAACAGCACCTTGACCCGCCGGCCGACCATGGCGTCCTGGGCCGCGCGCTGCTGGCGGGTCAGAAGCGACTGCAGCCGCGTCAGGCGGTCGGACTTCACCGCTTCGTCGATCTGCTCGCGTTCGGCTGCCGGCGTGCCGGGCCGGGGCGAATACTTGAAGGAGAAGGCGTAGCCGTAATTGACCGCCTCGATCAGGTCCATCGTCGCCTGAAAATCGGCTTCTGTCTCTTCCGGAAAGCCGACGATAAAATCGCCCGAGATCAGGATGTCGGGACGCGCGGCGCGGATCCGCTCGATCAGCCGCAGATAACTTTCGGCGCTGTGGCTGCGGTTCATCCGCTTGAGAATCCGGTCGCTGCCCGACTGCACCGGCAGGTGAAGATAGGGCATGAGCTTTTCGCAGTCCCCATGCGCCGCGATCAGGTCGTCGCTCATGTCGTTGGGGTGCGAGGTGGTGAAGCGGATGCGATCCAGCCCGTCGATCTCGTTCAGGGCCCAGATCAGGCGGGCCAGCGACCAGATGCCTCCATCGGGGCCCTCGCCGTGATAGGCGTTGACATTCTGGCCCAGAAGCGTGATCTCGCGCACCCCGCGCCCGACAAGGTCGCGCGCTTCCTCGAGCACGCGCGCCGCCGGTCGGCTGATCTCGGCGCCTCTGGTATAGGGCACCACGCAGAAGGCGCAGAACTTGTCGCAGCCTTCCTGCACGGTCAGAAAGGCGGTGGGGCCGCGCTTGGCCTTGGGACGATCCCGAAGCGCGTCGAACTTGTCCTCGACCGGAAAGTCGGTGTCGAGCGCGCGGCGCCCCTCGCGCGCCAAAGCCTCCAGTTCGGGCAGGCGGTGATAACTTTGCGGGCCGACAACCAGATCGACCAGACCGGCGCGGCGCATGATCTCCTCGCCCTCGGCCTGGGCCACGCAGCCCGCGACACCGATCTTGAGGTCGGGGCGCGCCTCCTTCAGCGGCCGGAACCGGCCCAGTTCGGAATAGACCTTTTCCGCCGCCTTCTCGCGGATATGGCAGGTGTTGAGCAGGATCATGTCGGCGTCTTCCGGCGAGGATGTCTCGACATAGCCCGCCCCGCCCATGGCCTCGGCCATGCGCTCGCTGTCATAGACGTTCATCTGACATCCATAGGTCTTGATGTAGAGTTTCTTCGCCTCGGCCATGCGCACGTCTCCGGTTCTTCAAGGCGCTTCCCTACATCATCGGCCGGGTCACTTGCAATGCGTTCCGAATTGGCCGATTCTCGGGCCGGCAGATTGAGGTGAAAGATGCAGTATCCCAGCCTGGACGCCCTTCTCGCGCGAAGCAAGGCAGAGCTGGCCAAGGGGCCGGTCGCGCTGATCTTTGTCGAGGATGACGTGGAACTCGACAGCACCTTGCGCCATCATATCGACCTTGGCTTCCGCAGGGTCATCGCCTTCATGCCCGAGGGTTTCGAACTTGCCCCCGACGTGGCCGAGGCGGTGATCCGGATCGACCACGATGTCAAGCGCGGCCCGGGATTCGTCGAGGTGGTTAACCGGCTGATCGCCGCGGCACCGGGGCTGTGGATGTATTACTGTTTCAACGCGGAGTATCTGTTCTTCCCCTTCTGCGAAACGCGCACGGTGGGCGAGCTTCTGACCTTCCACACAGAGGAACGTCGCGACGCGATGCTGACCTATGTGATCGACATCTATGCCGGCGATCTGGACCGGTATCAGAACGCCGTTGCACTGGAGGATGCCCATCTAGACAAGTCGGGCTATTACGCACTGGCCCGGCGCGACCCGGAAAACCACAATCATCCCAAGGAACGGCAGCTGGATTTCTATGGCGGGCTGCGCTGGCGCTACGAGGAACATGTTCCCGCCGACCGCCGCAATATCGACCGGATCTCGCTGTTCCGGGCCAAGCCGGACCTGACCCTGC
>JAUIBJ010000076.1 GCA_030428025.1 Alphaproteobacteria bacterium | reverse complement strand
GGGCAAGCTCGACGGTTCGGCCATCCGGGTGCCCACGCCCAACGTCTCGGCGGTGGACCTGACCTTCATCGCCAGGCGCGACGTGACCGAAGCGGACGTGAACGAGGTGGTGGCCGAAGCCGCCGCCGGGCCGATGAAGGGCGTGCTGGGCTACGACCCCGAGCCCAAGGTCTCGATCGATTTCAACCATACCGAGGAAAGCTCGATCTTCGCGCCGGAACAGACCAAGGTCACCGGCGGCCGGCTGGTGCGGGTGCTGGCCTGGTACGACAACGAATGGGGCTTTTCCTGCCGGATGGCGGATGTGGCGGTGGAGATGGGCCGGCTGGGCTGATCCCTTTCCCCGGAACGTGCGAAACCCCGGTGCCTGGCACCGGGGTTTTTCGTTTGCGGCGCGGCCCCGAACATGCTCGGGGGGCGTCTTGCCCGGAATGCCGGTTGTGCGGGACGAAACCGCCATTGGTTCAATGGCGGATTCGACGAAGCGTGCGAGATTTTTTTGAAAGCTTCTCTGCGATTTTATTCCGCGACCGAGCGACGTGAAACAACTAAGATATTCTGGGCCGGTACATCCTAACAAGTGAAAGAACTAGAGCTAGGCCGCCGTAGCCAAGAATTGCCGAGAAGACTGAGCCAAAAAGAAACGTGAATGGCATATCCGCTACACTTTTGAAGAGATTTGTTGATGTAACCGCCCCAGCCCCTAACAAGTCGGCAAGTACGACTTGCGACGAGATCAAAATCGTTGAAAAACCCAAAGTTCCAAAGATCGCAGCTTGAGGAAGGCACGAAAACAAAACTCTTCGTATGGCGGCGGCGGGCAGGTTTACCCTCAAAATACAACCAAGCAAACATCCAATATACGAGGCGGAAACGCACAATATGTAGAGGCGGGCTCCCAAAATATAGGACTGTTCAATGCCGCTAGACGTCACGTACTTCTGTATTAGTATGTTCAGGTTGAACGGAAGGAGGAACACAAAAAACCACATAAGCGTTGCGACCATAATGAGCGCACAAGCCAGAATATAGTATGATGCCATTCCACCTTTGGACCAAGGGTTTCTCTTGGTAGCTTTCACGATGGAATTAAACAGATTATCGTCGGAGTTGCTTATTATTCTTTCACCGAGAAATTCTAATAATTCGGTGTCTTGAAGGCCAAAATACTTAAAAACATTAAAATTCTCGTCATACTTCACATCACCTTGCCCATGTCCAAACTTTACCCCCAGGATGCAGGCATCTCTCCTGACGGCGAAGTCAATCAAATCCCGTGTGTTCTGCTCGCCACCAACTACAATCAGTGAGTCAGCTAACTTAGAAACTGCTAGAAACGCACCGTCCCACCTACCTACATCTTTTTTGAACGACTTCGTGAAACAACCTCGTTCGGGCCCAAGTTCAGAGAATCTTATGTAGAGAGGATCTCCCGCTTGCTCTGTCTTGTCACCTTCAGTCTTAAAGAGGGTGATTGATGCGTATTCTTGCGTGGTCGAATTGGTGTCTCTTACGCTAAGCGCTCCTTCAACCACATAGTAATCGGCACATTCGGAGTGTAACCCACAAACGAGAATATTGACATCTGAGCGACGTCCAAGCCGCCGCCCAATGGAGCGACAGATTTCTTGATAGCTTTCACGTAGGCTTAGCGCGCGCCCAGAGTAACTTCCGGCCACTAGAATGTGGTGCTTTGTTGGTCTAAAATTCAGAAACGAAAGAGCGTTCATTCAGCCTCCGAAATCTATGGGGGCCAGATTCCATGGAAAGTTGACCCATGTCTTTGAGTTATCAATATCTATACAGCAAGTAATTTGCTTCCGCATATCCTTGTTGAATTGATCTATGCGACGAAGATCGGCCGCATAGGAAGCAAATCTGACAGAGCACGCGGGGTTGATTCTATGAACAATGCTAGCCACTCCAGATACAGTGGCTCCAGTTGTTATTACATCATCCACTATTAGCAAGTCAGCCGCATGTTGGATGGAGGGTGAGATTTCGAAGCTTTCAATTACGCGATCCCTTCGATCGGCATAATCTTGCTGGAAGTCATAGATTGGAGGCTTATCTCCCCGTGCCTCTCGACGAGTGGCAAAAAATAGCCTCCTCTGTGGATGCAAATACGAAAGGGCAATGCTTATTGGAATTCCCGCTCTCGCAATTCCTAGGAATGTGTCCGATTTTGTTCCGAGTTCGGGGACAGACCGCAACCAGAGTTCAACATCATTCCAAGAGATGTTTGCTATTTTTGGCTGATCCATCCTTGGCAACCACACTACCTCGGCTATGCACAGTTCGATGATGGCGTCTTAGCGTGTTGTGATCAATCCTAGAAATTCGGCGAGCGGCGCGGGCCAACCGGAACTTCGCTTGCCAACCCGGCACAAACAGTGGATTCCGACCACCCAAGACGCTCATGTTCGGTCAAAGGTCTAGCACGGAAAGAACCCCAGGAAGAGCTAAAGCGGTCTTGCTACGTTTTTGACCGAGCCCGAGAGAAACAGACGTTTGCGGCACTGACCTTGACTGGGGCTATGGGCTCCAAGCGGCCATTGCCGCCACTGGCGTCGTGCCGCCGCCCTGTAGGTACCGCCATACATCAAGCCACTGTGCCCGGCCACGGGCGTTACCGGCGACAGGAGCCGGGCGGTCGTGCGGGGCGTGCCGGGCGGAAGCCCGGCCCATGGCGCCTCAGCCCGCGTCCTCGGTTTCGGCCTGTTTGGCGTTCTTGTGGCCGGTCACCACGCCGAGGCTCTTCAGCTTGCGGTGCAGCGCGCTGCGCTCCATGCCGACGAATTCCGCCGTGCGGCTGATATTGCCGCCGAACCGGTTGATCTGGGTCAGCAGGTATTCCCGTTCGAAGGCCTCCCGCGCCTCGCGCAGGGGCATGGTGGCGATCGTACCCGACAAAACCACACGGCCCTCGTCCGTGGGCGCGCGGGACTCGCCGGGCAGTTCCCGGGCCTCGATATCGCCACCCCCCTCGCCCAGGATCAGAACCCGCTCGATCACGTTGCGCAGCTGGCGCACGTTTCCGGGCCAGTTCATTGTCTGCAGAAGCGCGCTCGCCTCGGTGCTCAGCCGGCGCTGCGGCAGGCCCTGCTCGCGGTTCAGCGTCTCGATGAAATGCCCGGCCAGCGCCGGGATGTCCTCGCGCCGCTCCTCGAGGCTCGGCACGGAAATCGGCACCACGTTCAGCCGGTGGAACAGCTCGCGGCGAAACCGCTCGGCCTCGATCTCGGCCTCAAGGTCGCGGCTGGTTGAGGAAATCACCCGCAGATCGACCTGCACCTTGTCAGACCCGCCCACGCGCAGGAAGGTCTGGTCGACCAGCACGCGCAGGATCTTCGACTGGGTGCCGACGGGCATGTCGGCCACCTCGTCGAAATAGATCACACCGCCATTGGCCTCTTCCAGCAGGCCCGGCTCCAGCCCGCGCTCGTCGCTTTCGCGGCCGAACAGCACCTCCTCCATCCGGTCAGGTTCGATCGAGGCGCAGGAGACCGACACGAAGGGGCCTTCGGCGCGGCCCGAATTGGCATGGATGTAGCGCGCCGCCAATTCCTTGCCGCAGCCCGACGGGCCGCTCAGCATGACCCGCCCGTTCGACTTGGTGACCTTGTCCAGCTGGCTGACCAGCGTGCGGAAGGCGGGGCTGTCGCCCAGCATCTCCGACGGTTCCGCCCCCTTGCGGCGCAGCGCCTGATTCTCGCGGCGCAGGCGGCTGGTCTCCATCCCCCGGCGGATGACCACAAGCAACTGGTCGATATTGAAGGGCTTTTCGATGAAGTCATAGGCGCCCTGCTTGATCGCGGCGACCGCGATCTCGATATTGCCATGGCCCGAGATGATCACCACCGGCACGTCCGGATAGTCGCGTTTGACGGTCTTGAGGATGTCGATCCCGTCCATGTTGCTGTCTTTCAGCCAGATATCGAGGATCAGGAGCGCCGGCGGCTCCTGCTTGATGGTGGCCATGCATTCGTCGGAATTGCCGGCGAGCCGGGTGGTGAACCCTTCATCCTCCAGAATGTCCGAAATCAGCTCCCGGATATCTCTTTCGTCGTCGACAATCAGAATATCGCTCATGTGATCCTCATACCGCCTGCTTGTTGTCCTCGGTCAGCCGGGCCGCCAGCGCGGGCAGCCGGATGACGGCCATGGCGCCGGGCCGTGCGCCCTCCTCGAAAGGCGGCGCGTCCTGCAGGGTCAGCGTGCCGCCATGTTCCTCGATGATCTTCTTGACGATGGGCAGGCCCAGCCCGGTGCCCTTTTCCCGCGTCGTCACGTAAGGCTCGAACAGCCGCGAGCGGTCCTCGGGCAGGCCGATGCCGTTGTCGGCGATGCGGATGACCGCCTCGCCCCCCTCCTGCCGGCTGGTCACGCGGATGCGGGGCTCATGCCCGTCCGGCGCGCCTTTTTCCTGCAGGGATTCAATGGCTTCTCCAGCGTTCTTGATCAGGTTGGTCAGGGCCTGGCTGATCATGGTAGCGTCGATCTCGGCCCAGATCCGGTGATCGGCGAAATCCGTCTCGAAGCGCACATCGGGCTGGCCCGCCTCCTGCAGCAATACCGCCTCGCGCAGAAGCGCCGACAGATCCTCCTGCCTTGTCTGCGGCTCGGGCATGCGGGCGAACTTGGAAAACTCGTCGACGATGCGGCGCAGATCGTCCGTCTGACGGATCACCACTCCGGTGAGCTGATCAAGGTCCGCCGCCTGCTCCTCCGTCAGCACCCGGCCGAACTTACGCTTGATCCGCTCGGCGCTGAGTTTGATCGGCGTCAGCGGATTCTTGATCTCATGCGCGATGCGGCGCGCCACGTCGCCCCAGGCAGCCATCCGCTGGGCGGCCACCAGATCGGTCACGTCGTCAAAGGCCACCACGTATCCCTCGCGCCGCCCGTCCTCCTTTCGGCGGGTCGACATCCGCACCAGCAGGTTTTCGACCCGCCCGCCCCGGCTGACCTTGATCTCCTCCTGCACGAAGCCCGAAGCGCTGTTCTGGAGACGCTTGAACAGGGCCCCGAATTCCGGCACGGCAAGGCTGAGCGCCAGCGATTGCTGATCGTCGCGCCAGTCGAGCAGCCGTTCGGCGGCGCGGTTGACGAAGGTCACCCGCCCCTTGGCGTCGAGCCCCACAACCCCCGACGAGACCGAGCCCAGCACCGAATCGAACAGCCGCCGGCGGCGTTCGATCTGCTGGGTATTGGCCAGAAGCCGCTCGCGCTGCGCCTTCAACTGCCGGGTCATCTGGTTGAAATAGGTGGCCAGCATGGCGATCTCGTCACCGCCGTCTTCTTCTCGCACCCGCACGTCCAGATCGCCCTCGCCCACCCGTTGCGCGGCGCTGGTCAGCCGGCCCACGGGGCGCGAGAGCCGTTCGGCGAACCACATGCCCAGCCAGATCGACGCCAGGATCAGGATCACGGCAAAGCCCAGATAGAGTAGGCCGAACTCGAACAGCACCCGGCCCCGCTCGCTCTCCCGCTGCTTGTAGAAATGCGCGGTCTCCTGGGTGTCGTCGAGCAGGTTGAGGATATCGCCGTCGACATTGCGGCTGACATAGAGATAGCGGTCGGCGATTTCCTCCAGCGGCATCAGCGCGCGAAATTCGTTGTTGTCCCAGTCCTGGATGACCAGCACGCCGGTCTCGTCAGCCTCGGCGATCTGTTCGCGGGTGGGTTCCTCGTAATCGAAGAGATAGGAACGCTCGCCCCGGGCACGGATCTCGCCGGTGCCATCTATCACGAAGGCCTCGCGCAGCCCGCGCTGGATCTCGCGCTGCCCGCGCGACAGCACCTGCCGGATCTGCCCGTCATCGATGAAGACCGCCGCGCGCTTGGTGGCGTTTATCACCGAGGCCAGCGCCTTGGCATCGGTCACGAGGTCGCGGCGATGCTCTTCCTCGTAGGCCTGCGCGGCTGCGACCGAACTGTCCACCACGCGGCCCACCCGGTCGGAAAACCACGCCTCCAGCCCCATATTGACCGAGAGCGTGGCGAAAACGGCCACGGTAATGGTGGGCGCCAGAGCCATGATCGCGAAGACGCCAGTGAGGCGCAGGTGCAGCCGCGAGCCGGCCGAGCGCCGCCGGCGCGCGGCGATCATCTGGGTGAGCTGTTGCAGCACCAAGGCCGCGACCATGATCACGTAGATCAGGTCGCTCAGCAGGACCAGCCGCAGGATGTTCGACGACACGCCCTGATCGAGCGGGCCCATCACCAGATAGGTCACCAGCGCCAGAAGCGGGCCTAGCACCACCAGCCCGAAGGTCGCCACCGTGCGCACGCGGCGCCGACGACGCAGCCGGCTGACCGTCTCCCATGAAAACTTGCGTGTCCGGGTCGCCACGGACTGCCCCCATCAGATTGGTGTCTCGTTGCGGCGCCCCGCAACATCTGGCCTTTTCCTGCCCGGGTGCCCCCAATTGGCCACACCAGATGTTGCAGTTTTACATCAACTTGCGGCGGCGTGTCACGCGAATATCCAGATCGGTGATCTTCTTGCGCAAAGTATTGCGGTTGATGCCCAGAAGGGTGGCGCATTTGGCCTGATTTCCGCCGGTGGCGTCGAGGGCGATCTCGATCAGCGGAAGCTCTATTTCGCGCAGAATCCGGGCATATAGGCCCGGCGGCGGCAGTACAGCGCCATGCAGATCGAAGTAGCGCCGCAGATGGCGGCCGACCGACTCCGACAGGCTTTCGCCGCCGCCCTGCCCCATCACCGGTGCCGCCTCGGGCTGGTTGCCGAGGGCCGCCTCGACCTCCGACCGGCTCACCTCGGCCCCGCGTGCGGTCAGGCCGATTCGCTGCACCATGTTCTCCAGCTGACGCACATTGCCCGGCCAGCTATAGGCGCGCATCAGCTCCATCGCCTCGCGCGCGAACCGGCGGGCCGGCTGCCCCTCGCGTTCGGCCCGGGCGAGAAAATGCTCGATCAGAAGCGGGATGTCATCGACACGCGCCCGAAGCGCCGGGACCTCGACCACCGCGCCCGAAAGACGGTAGTAGAGATCCTCGCGCAGGCCGCCATCCGCAAGCCTGTCAGCCAACCGGCCGAGCGATGTGGCCATGAAGCGCGGCGCGCGGTCGCCCGGCGCATCCATCATCCGGACCACCCGCGCCTGCGCGTCGCGGTCCAGATCGCCCACCTCCTCGAGCACCACGGTGCCGCCGCGGGCCCGCGCCATCACCTTGGCGGGGCCTTCCAGATCGGCAAGGTCGGCGGGGGTGACGGTGACGAAAGGCAGCGTGCGCCGGTCGGAGAAGTCGTGGATCGCCCGGGCGATCAGCGATTTGCCGGTGCCGGATTCGCCGGTGATCAACACGGGCAGGTCGGTGTTCATCAGCCGCGCAACCACGCGGTAGAGCCCCTGCATCGCCGGCGTCCGCCCGATCAGCGGAAGGTCGTCGGGCCGCTCGTCGGCCTCCGCCGTCCGCGCCGAGCCGCGCCCGCGCGCCTCCAGAGCGCGGGCGGTGCGCTTCATCAGGTCGGGCAGGTCGAAAGGTTTTGGCAGGTAATCATAGGCCGCCGCCTCCTCGGCCTGAATGGCGGTCATGATCGTGTTCTGCGCCGAGATCACGATCACCGGCAGGCCGGGTCTGTCGGCGGCGATCTTGGGCAGCATCTCCAGCCCGTTGCCGTCGGGCATCATCACGTCGGTGATCACCGCGTCGCCCTTGCCCTCGCCCACCCATCGCATCAGCGTGGTGAGCGAACTGGTCGCATGCACCTTGCAGCCCGCCCGCGTCAGCGCCTGGGTCAGAACCGTGCGGATCGTGCGGTCGTCATCGGCGACCAGAACCGTGCCATCCATCAGCTTTCCTCCATGTCCTTGGGCGCCAGCGGCAGCGAAATGCGGAACACCGTCCGCCCCGGCGCCGAGGTGACCGAGATCCAGCCGTCGTGATCCGAGACGATCTTGGCCGCCAGCGCCAGGCCCAGCCCGGTGCCGTTGTCGCGGCCCGAGACGAAAGGCTCGAACACCTGCGCCGCGATCTCTTCGGGCAGGCCGGGGCCGTCATCGACCACTTCCACCTGCAGCGGCAGCGACCGCCCCGCCCCGTCGCCGCGATGCACCCGAAGCGACTGTTCGTAATAGGAGCGCAGCCGGATCGTGCCGCCGGCGTCGCCCGCGGCCTCGGCAGCGTTCTTGAGGAGGTTCAGGAAAACCTGCAACAGCTGGTCCGGGTCGCCCAGTGCCAACGGCAGCGAGGGGTCGTACTCCTCGATCACGGTCATGTTGGCGGCAAAGCCCACCACCGCCGAGCGGCGCGCCCGGTCCAGCACGTCGTGGATGTTGACCGCCTGCAGCTTCGGCGAGGTGACGTTGCCGAACTGCTCCACCTGTTCCAGCAGCGCCACGATGCGACGGCTTTCGCTGACGATCAGGTCCGTCAGTTCCAGATCCTCGCCCGCGAGGTTCATCGACAGGAGTTGCGCCGCGCCGGTGATGCCGGCGAGCGGATTCTTGATTTCATGCGCCAGAAGCTCGGCCATGCCGATGGCCGAACGCGCGGCGGATTTCACCGACTGGCTCTGCGTCACCCGGCCCGCGAGTTCGCGGGGCGAGATCAGCAGCACCATATGCCCCGCCTGCCCTGCCAGCGGCGCGATCTGAAGGTTGCATTGCATCGGCGCGCGATCGCCCGTACCTACATCCACATCGTTGACGAACAGCGGCGCCCCGTCGCGGCGGGCCCGTTCCAGCGCCTGTTCCAAAGGCGCATCCACCGCCAGCCTGTCCCAGACCGGCTGGCCCAACACCGCCCGCGACGAACTCATCAGAAAGCTTTCGGCGGCGGGGTTGGCGCGGGCGATGCGGTCGCTTTCGTCAAGCAGCAGCGCGGGCACGGGCAGCGAGGTCCAGATCGCGTCATCGGGGAGGCTCATGCGGCCAGCCTCTCGGCCTGGCAAAGCGCTTGCGGAAGCAGGCGCAGCACCTCGTCCGGGTCGTGCGACGTCAACACGCGCTTGCGAAGGGGTGCGCCCGTGCCCGCGCCATCCATGTACCAGCCCAGATGCTTGCGGGCGACTCGGGGGCCGAGCGTAGCGCCGTAAAAGCCCAGCATGTCCTCGTAATGCGCCGCGACCAGATCGGCCAGCGCGTCGCCCTGCGGGACCGCCGGTTCGGAGCCTGCCCCGAGCGCATTTGCCACCTGCGCCAGCCGCCACGGCCGGCCCTGCGCCCCACGCCCGATCATCACGCCATCGGCGCCCGAGCGCAGCAGGGCCTCTTTCGCCTCGTCGGTGCCCAGAATGTCACCATTGGCGATCACCGGCACGCTGACGGCGTCCTTCACCGCCCGAATGGCCGCCCAGTCGGCACGCCCCTTGTAGAACTGGCAGCGCGTGCGCCCGTGAATGGTGATCATCCGAACCCCGGCCGCCTCGGCGCGGCGCGCAAGGTCCGGTGCGTTCAACAGATTGTCGTCCCAGCCCAGCCGGGTCTTCAGTGTCACCGGCACTGAAACGGCGCCCACCACCGCCTCGATAAGCGAGAGCGCGTGGTCGAGATCCTTCATCAGCGCCGAGCCGCTGGCCCCCGACCCGCTGGCCGAGGTCACCTTCTTGGCCGGGCAGCCCATGTTGATGTCGATCACGCGGGCGCCCATTGCCTCGACCCGCCGCGCCGCCTCGGCCATCCAGTGCGCCTCGCGCCCGGCCAGCTGCACGGCGGTGTTCTCGATGCCCGCGCCCAGTTCGGCCTTTTCCCGCACGCCCG
>JAUIBJ010000075.1 GCA_030428025.1 Alphaproteobacteria bacterium | reverse complement strand
TCGATTGCGGCGGAATAGAGACTGTTTTCAAGCTCCGGCCGACGATCCAGCACCCGTGCATAAAGATCATCGCCCAGATCTTCGAGCAGCAAGAGCCCCGCCGCCTCGTCCTGGGCCAGGATGCGCGGGGCGCTGAACCCGCGCGCGGCAAGATGGCCGGCGATGGACAGGAAGGGGCGCACGTCCTCCCCCCTTTCCGGCGGGGCATCCATCAGCACCGCGGTGCTGTTCGAGCCCGGCCATCGCAGCCGGTAATAGCGGCGGTTCGAGGCGTCGCCCGCAAGCAGCGCCATCCTTGCGCCCCCCCATCCCGCGGTTTCGGCAAATGCCTCGATCAGGCTCACGCGGTCAGACATTTGCCACCTCCGCCAGTTTGTCCCGCCATTTCGGGGCGACGTAAGAAAAGATCAGGTCGCGAACGTCCTGGGGCCCTGGGGCGCTGAATTCAATAGTCAGCGCATTCGCCGGCGCCAGATCGCCCAACCGCTCGGGCCATTCGACGAAACTGATCGCTTCCGCGAAGGCCTCGCCAAGTCCCAGTTCCTCAAGTTCGGATATATCGGCAAGACGGTAGAGATCGGCATGCCAGATTTCTCCGCTATCTCCTTGATAGGTCTGGACAAGTGTGTAGGTGGGCGAGGGTACGTCTTCGGGCTGCCTCAGCATTGCCTGGATCGCTGCGCGCGCAAAATGGGTCTTGCCCGCACCCACGTCGCCGACCAGAAGAACGCAGTCGCCCGGTGCGAGTAGCGCCGCCAGATGGCGGGCCGCTTCCGCCGTGGCCTCCGGATCGGGGCAGGTCAGGCTGAGTGCGTGGGCAGACATGCCCGAGACACTACACGCGCCGCCATCCGCTGCAACATGGATCAGGCCGAAACCGGATCGGTGTTGGGCAGGGGTTTGAGTGAAAGCATGGCAAAGCCGCCGGGCAGCGGTTCCATCCGCGCGTGCAGCGGGCGCTTTCCGCCTTGCCCCAGAACCGCCTCGCTGCCCGCCCGCCCGCCCGTCAGTGCCAAGGCCGTCCAGAACTCATCGTCCGGAAGGCGCTGGCGTCCGCTGGCCACCAGATCATCGAAACTTGTCTCGGCAAAGCTCGTGTCCGGGTCGAGCCCGAGCAGATCGCGGCAGGCCCGGTTGCAGAACACCACCAGCCCGTTCGGACCGGTCACCGCGATCGCCTCCTCGACCCGGTCGAGCACTTCCTGACGGATTTCCAGATGCGTTCGCGCCCGCCGCGAGAGAGAGATCTCGTCCGAGACGTCCTCGATCAGAAAGGCGATGGCCCCATCGGGATGCGGGCGCCCCTTGACGCGGTAGGTCAGCCCGCTGGGTAGGGTCCAGGCCTCGGAATAATGCCCGTCCACGGCCGACTCGATCATGTCGTTGATCTGCGACCGCCATGTGGCATAGTTTTTGGGTTCGGGCAGAACCTGATTGTCGCGCAACCGGTCGAAGAACTCCAGCAAACCCGGCCGGGCGCTGAGGAATTCAGCCGGCAGGCCGGTCAGGTCCAGCATGGCCGGATTGAACAGGACCAGGCGCTGCTCCCGGTCGAACACCGCAAGCCCGATCGTCAGATCGGCAAAGGTCTTTGTCAGGGTCTGGATAAAACTACTGCGCAGAGAGTCGGCCTGAACAAGATCGGTCACATCCGAGGCATAGAGAATGCGGTTCTCCCCGGCGGTTTTGAGCGTGGGTTTGATATAGCGCGTCCGGCCGTTGGCCGGATCGGACAGCGCGAGGGGCTGCCCCCCCACCCGGTCCGGGTTCTGCACGGCAGCCAGAAGGTCGGCAACATCCGTCTCTGAAAGGGCGCGAAACGCCTCGTTGCGCCAGAGAATGCGGTCACCCTGCCCGAGCGCACAGATCGCGCAGGGGGCTGTTTCCACCGCCTGACGAAAGACCTTCTTGTAGGCCAGCCGATACCGGGCGTCGTGCCGCTCCTGCGGCGAGGGCACCTGCGGGTCGATCAGGCGGACCCGATGACCGGCCCCGGCCCTGTCGATGACGACACAGGCCCTGTCGGCGCCGTTCCGCGCGGGAAAGCGCCGCTGCTCGTCCGGGGCAAGGTCGGGCAGATCCTGGGGCAGGGCGCCAAAGCGGGGCCCGAGCCATTCGCGAAGATCCTGCCAGCTTTCGAGTGCTTTCACCGGAGTGCCGTCTCGCGCGCAATGCCCCGCGTCGAAATCCACGATTTTGCCGTCGTGCACGTGAAACATGTCTACGGTCAGTGTGTCGGGCGGGGCCGTGCCCGGCTTCCCGCGACCCGTCAAGTTCGCCAGCCCCCACAGGACCACGCCCGCAATCAGCCCCGCAAGGACGATCGCAACAGGCATCAATGGCAGAACGAGATCCATCCCCAAGCTCCGGAATTGTCCGTGCCATGACTGTGGGAAGACTTGGTTAATCAAATGTTAAACGCGGGACGGCACGAGCACCGGATCAGGCTCGGATCGGTTGGTTCTGGCCTAGCGGCAACCGGTCGGCGCCGGATTCGGCACAGATCGCCGCACGTGGCCAGGACACCTCGACAAAAGCGCCGGTGCGGTGGGCCAGATCCTTGCGGCGGCGGAAGGAATCCGATCCGTTGGCGAAACTCAGGTCGGCGCCCGACCGTTCGAGAAGCGTCTTGGCAATAAAGAGACCCAGCCCCATACCCTCGTATTCCGGCCGCCGCGGATCCGTTCCGCCACCCCGGCGCCGCATCAGAGGGTCTCCGATCCGGCCCAGAAGATGCGGCGGATAACCGCGGCCGTCGTCCATGATCCGAACTGTCACCCGGCTGTCCGACCAGCGGCTTTCCACCCAGACGTTCTCACGCGCGAAATCCACCGCGTTCTGAACGAGGTTGCGCACACCGTGAATGACCTCGGGCCTTCGGTAGATATCCGGCTGATCCAGTATGCAGTCTTCTTCCGCCCTGTGGTCGAAATGGATGATCTTGCCCCGGTCGATATGCGGCTCCGCCGCCTCCTCTATTACCGCCGAAAGGGGAGCCGCGCGCAGGTGCAGGTCGTCCTTGCCGGCCCGGCCCATCGAGCGAAGGATGTCGCGGCATCGATCGGCCTGGTCCTTGATTAGCAGCGCATCCTCGCGAAGCTCCGCCCAATCGGCGAGTTCCTCCGCCAGTTCGGAACTGGTCAGCTTGATCGTGGCCAGCGGTGTGCCCAGCTCATGCGCGGCCGCAGCGACGACGCCGCCCAGGTCGGTCAGCTTCTGCTCGCGTGCCAGGGCCATCTGTGTGGCTTGCAGGGCCTCCGACATCGTCCGCATTTCCGCAACGATCCAGCGGGAATAGACCCCAAGAAAGACCACCGCGATCATGATCGCAACCCAGTTGCCGAACAGAAAGATCTGTGGAACGCGCAGAATGAAGCCTTGCTCGGTGCGCAGCGGCAGGTGGAATGGGATGAGTACTGTCGCGATCAGGATCGCGGCGACGCCCAGAAAGAAGGTCGACCGTGCCGACATGGCCGAGGCAGACACGATCACCGGCCCCACGATCAGAATGGAGAAGGGATTGTGCAACCCGCCGGTGAGGTACAGCATCAGCCCAAGTTGCAGCATGTCGAACAGCACCACCAGCCGGGTTTCCGGTTCCGACAGGCGCTTGTTTTCCGGGAAGACGAAAGCCGCCACCAGGTTGGTGATCACCGAGGCACCTATGGCCAGATAGCAAAGCCCCACTTCCAGCTCGAGATTGTAGAGCCGCTGGGCCACGACCAGCGCGGCGATCTGGCCGAAGATCGCCCACCAGCGCAATAGCACCAGCGTGCGCAGGCGAATCCAGTTTTCTCTGTTTCTGGTCCGGATCGGGTCCGGCTGTCGGTCTGGCATATGTGACACCGCGCGCCGTTGCAGTTTCGCCTCGCGATGTTAGATGTGGCGAAGCCCGAAAAATAGTCCCGGAACGAAAGACGCGCAATGACCCGTATTATCGCCATCGCAGCCTCGCTGGTCGCCATCGTCCTGCTTGGCGCCGTGTACTGGTTGACCGTAAGGGGCGGCGCGGAGGATCGTTTCGCACAATGCCGCTCGGGCCAGATCGCCGGGGGAACCGCTGCCGTCGGCGGGCCCTTCACCCTTGTCAGCGAAACCGGCGAGACCGTTACCGAGAAGGAAGTC
Source organism: Alphaproteobacteria bacterium (assembly GCA_030428025.1). Lineage (GTDB taxonomy): Bacteria > Pseudomonadota > Alphaproteobacteria > Rhodobacterales > Rhodobacteraceae > Roseovarius. The sequence goes on along the minus strand of JAUIBJ010000075.1, from coordinate 5,626 downwards.
ATCGACCAGCCGGCGCTGATTTACTTCGGCTATACCTTCTGTCCCGATATCTGTCCAATCGACGTGGCCCGCAATGCCGACGCGGTGGACATCCTCGAAGAGCGCGGCGAAATGGTGAAACCGGTCTTTATCTCCATCGACCCCGAACGCGACACACCCCAGGTTGTCGACGATTTCACCGCCAACCTGCATCCGCGCATGCTTGGCCTCACCGGAAGCCCCGAACAGGTCAAGGCCGCAAGCCAGGCCTATCGGACCTTCTATCAGGCGCAGGATGCCGACGACGAGTATTACCTCGTCGATCACTCCACGCTCAGCTATCTGGTTCTGCCTGACGAGGGTTTCGTCGAGTTCTTCCGGCGCGATGCGAGTGCCGAGCAAATGGCTGACCGCATTCAGTGTTTCCTTGATGCGCGCTGACATCCCCGCGATGGTTTGACGCAGTCCTCACCGCAAGCTAGAACGGGCCGGCGCAGAACGCGCGAAGAGACAGGAGAGCTCGCATGGCCGAAAACCTGCCGGACTTGGGCGCCGACAGATCGCTTCTGTTGGTGGACGATGACGAGCCGTTCCTGCGGCGCCTTGCGAAGGCGATGGAAAAGCGCGGCTTTGATGTGGAAACCGCCGGCTCGGTCGCGGCCGGACAGGCCATTGCCACGGCCCGTCCACCGGCCTATGCGGTCTGCGATCTGCGGCTCGAGGATGGCAACGGACTCGACGTCGTGGAAACCATCCGCGAAAAGCGCCCCGATGCGCGGGTCGTGGTGCTGACCGGCTATGGCGCCATCGCCACCGCGGTGGCTGCGGTTAAGATCGGTGCGACGGATTACCTCTCCAAGCCGGCGGATGCGAATGACATCATCAACGCCCTTCTCGCCACGGGCGACGAGATGCCGCCGCCGCCCGAAAATCCGATGAGTGCCGACCGCGTGCGGTGGGAGCATATCCAGCGGGTTTATGAACTCTGCGACCGAAACGTGAGCGAGACGGCACGGCGGCTGAACATGCATCGGCGTACATTGCAGCGCATTCTGGCGAAGCGGTCGCCAAGGTAATCCTTGGAGCCAAAACATTTTAGGGGCAGTGAAGTAGCCGGGCTCAGCCCATTTCGGCCAGTAGTTCGGCGTGGCGGGCAGTATAGGCAGCGCGGGTTTCCGTGGGGGGGCGAAGATGGATGTTGAAGCCGTCTATGGTGGCCGGGTCGGGCCTGCCGAAGAACCGGCTGGCCTCGGCCTCTGAAAAGCCCGCGATCTCGGTCGCCTCCATCCATGCGCTGATCTTGTCAGCCTTCTTGATCTGTTTCTTGACGGTGTCGGGGATCATGGCGGGCAGGCCGAAGCGGAGATGGATCGCCGCGGCAAGGCGCTTGTCGAGTTCGTCATAGCCCGGTCCGACGGCGGCCTTCACAGGAGAGATCATGTCGCCGATCACATACTCGGGGGCGTCATGCAGCAGGGCGGCGAGTTTCCATTTCGCCGGCGCCTTCGGGTTCAGGCGGAAATAGAGCCGTTCGACGAGCAGTGAATGCTCGGCCACGGAATAGGCGAAATCGCCTTGCGTCTGTCCGTTCCAGCGCGCCACGAAGGACAGGCCATGCGCGATATCCTCGATTTCGACATCGACTGGCGTGGGGTCAAGCAGGTCGAGCCGGCGGCCCGAAAGCATCTTCTGCCATGCGCGGGGTGTGGCCAAGGGGCGCCTCCGATGAGCGGGCGAACGAAGGGCAGTCATACCGGCGGGCGGGCGTTTTTGTAAAGCCTTCGGCGAGGTGGTCAGGCCCGGGCCATTCCCGCATTGCCCGCGTGAGGGCCGGATGCTATTGCCCCTGCAACTGTTGGATTGCAAGGAGCCTCTTCATGGCAAAGGACTATCTGGTCAAGGACATTGGCCTTGCTGCCTTCGGGCGCAAGGAATTGGACATCGCCGAAACCGAAATGCCGGGCCTGATGGCGCTGCGCGAGGAGTACGGCGCAGCCAAACCGCTGACTGGCGCGCGCATCGCCGGCTCGCTGCACATGACGATCCAGACCGCCGTTCTGATCGAGACGCTGGTCGCTCTGGGGGCGCAGGTTCGCTGGGCATCGTGCAACATCTTCTCCACCCAGGATCATGCCGCTGCGGCGATTGCCGAAAGCGGCACGCCGGTCTTTGCCGTCAAGGGCGAGACGCTGGAGGAATACTGGGATTATGCCGACCGCATCTTCCAGTTCGAGGAAGGCGGCGCCAATATGATCCTCGACGATGGAGGGGATGCCACGCTCTACATCCTGATGGGCGCGCGGGTCGAGGAGGGTGAGACCGATCTGATCGAGACGCCGACCTCCGAGGAAGAGGAAGCGCTTTTTGCCCAGATAAAGAAGCGGATGGCGGAAAGCCCCGGCTGGTTCGTGAAACAGCGCCACATGATCAAGGGAGTGTCCGAGGAAACCACCACCGGCGTGCATCGGCTTTACAAGATGATGGAAAAGGGCCACCTGCCCTTCCCGGCGATCAACGTCAACGACTCCGTCACCAAGTCGAAATTCGACAACAAGTATGGTTGCAAGGAAAGCCTTGTCGATGGCATCCGTCGCGCAACCGACACGATGATGGCCGGCAAGGTGGCCGTCGTATGTGGCTATGGCGACGTGGGCAAGGGCTCGGCCGCGAGCCTTCGCGGCGCCGGCGCGAGGGTGAAGGTGACCGAGGTCGATCCGATCTGCGCCCTGCAGGCGGCAATGGACGGGTTCGAGGTGATAACGCTCGAGGACGTGGTCAAGACGGCTGACATCTTCATCACCACGACGGGCAACCGCGACGTCATCCGAATCGAGCACATGCGCGAGATGAAGGACATGGCGATCGTCGGCAACATCGGCCATTTCGACAACGAAATTCAGGTCGCGCATCTGAAGAACCACAAATGGACCAATATCAAGGATCAGGTCGACATGATCGAGATGCCCTCGGGCAACCGGATCATTCTCCTGTCCGAAGGCCGCCTCTTGAACCTAGGCAATGCCACAGGTCATCCGTCATTCGTGATGTCGGCCTCCTTCACCAACCAGGTACTGGCGCAGATCGAACTGTGGACCAAGGGCGAGGAGTACGGCAACGAGGTCTATATCCTGCCCAAGCATCTCGACGAAAAGGTCGCCCGGCTGCATCTCGACCGGATCGGCGTGAAGCTGACCGAGTTGAGCGCCGAACAGGCTGACTATATCGGCGTGAGCCCCGAAGGTCCGTTCAAGCCCGAGCATTATCGCTACTGACTCCTTTGCCGTCCCCGAAAAAACGACGCGCTGCCGGAAAACGGTGGCGCGTCATTCAATTCTCTTGACCGCTCAACGGAAAGGCAGTCACCTTCATCGCAAGGTTGCCGCAAGATTGCGAAGGGTGGCCGAACGCGGCACCCCACCGCGTCTGTTTGATTTTCAAGAGCGAGCGACCATGACCAATCCGACATCTTCCACTTCGCCGATGCTGCGCGCCTCGCGGTATCTTGCGTTATTTCTGGCCATTGCGCTCTCCTGCGCCGTCGCGGACGCGGCCAGTGCAAAACCCTCAGTGAAGGAAAAGTGGGCGGGTTACAGGGTTGACGGGACGACCGCGAACCAGATCCTGGCGCAGATGAAGCAGCGTGGGCCCAACGGCTATTGGGCCTATACGAACTGGTATGTGCGTTGGACCGGCAGCTGTAAGGTGAGCGTGGAAATTTCCTATACCGTGCCAAAGCATGTGAACGAAGCCGCCCTTCCGGCAAATCTGCGCGCCCGATGGCAGGCGATGTACAATGCTTTGGTCGCACATGAGCGCAAACATGGCCAGCACGGGATCAACGCCGCAAACGAGATCGCCGCCGCCGGCTGCAAGAACGGCGATGCGATCATCAAGAAATGGGCCAATGCGGACAAAACGCTCGACCAGCGCACGACGCATGGCAAGACCGAGGGCGTCGTTTTTCCCTGACCCGGTGACAGTGCGGCGGCCGGGCCTCGGCGGTCGCGTGTTATCGGATAGCTTAACCCATGTCATTGCATAGCAAGTCTCGCCGAACCTAGCGTTTCCTCGGAAATCGCGCTTTCGGATCAGGAGACTCTGGACATGACACGAACGGATACCATGAAAAGACTGCGCCCGCCGGGCGTTCTGGCGGCCGCACTGGCACTCACCGCCCTTGCCGCACCAGCGGTGGCAAAGGACATCATCCTCGACTGCCCCGGTGTTTCGGCCAATGAGGAACATGCGACGGTGGTCTTTCATCCCACGCGCCTCGGCATCGACGCGGACGAGGATGACGGGCTGGGCGACATGAGCTTCGAACACATCTTCAGCTACACCATCAGGGTCGAGCATTACGACCCGGCCAAGCCCGGCTGGACCGGCCCCAAGCGCTGTGAGTTCAAGGGCGCCTGGAAAGTCGAAGACATGGTCAACAATTTTTCACAGGCCGGATGGCGTGCCTTCGGCCTCGATCGCATCGTCTATATCCGCCAGGTGCCACGTCAGACTCGGGTCAGTATAGATTTCTCGATCCGGGAAGAAGACAACATGGGTGACGACTATCTCGACATCAGCCCCTATGGTGACCGGAGCCTGCAGCTTGCCATCTTCGTCGACGGGCAGAAGGCGCAGACCCAGGTGGGCAAGAAATCGGGTGCGAATGACGTGACCCTGAACCAGACCAAGCGAATCGCCGGCAATGGCGGTGGCGACACCAATGCTTGGCTGGAATTCGTTGCCAACGTGCACCCCGCGAACTGGAAATCACAATCGCCCCTGCCGAAAACGGCCGATCCCAACGCCACGCCCGGCCAGCCGCTGAAGCCGAGCCCGGGGGCCACGCCCACCAAACCCACGCCCGACACCCATCCGCACTGCAAGGACTACGCACTAAGGGCGGTGCAGCAGAACCAGGAGCAGTTGAAGCTCAACTGCGGATTTCAGCCTCCGGTCTGGAGCAACGACCATCAGGCGCATTTCGACTGGTGCGTGCAGGGCAATAACGCCTCTGGTATTCAGGCCGAAACCCAGAAGCGCGACGCGCAACTGGCCGCCTGCAAGCAGGCCCAGGGCCAGAACCAAAAACAGAAGGAACTGGCCTGCGTGCAATATGCCAGCAAGGCGATCGACATCATTGCGAAGGCGCAGCTGCTGAAATGTCCGAACCTGATCGGCCCGCGGTGGCTGAACGATTTCGATGCGCATTACAACTGGTGCATTGGCGGCGCGAACCCGGCGGTGATGGCAAGCGAGGAAGCTGCGCGCGCCGCGGCTTTCAAGACTTGCAGTGGCAATTGATGCGGGCGAAGCTCTGAATACGTACGGCGCCGGGCCTGCCCCGGCGCCATTGCCGCGAGGGGCGAGAGGGAGGGAGATCGGGACATGCGCATTCGGGGCGGATGGCCGGCCTGTCTGGCCGCATCCCTGCTCGTGGTTCAGCAGGCCATCGCCGAGCCGATCATCGAGGAAAACTGGCAGACCTATCCGGTCGAGGCGACGACGGCCGAAGAAATCCTGCAGCAGATGCAGGCGCGCGGCCCCAATGGCTTCTGGGCCTATACCAGCTGGTACGTGCGCTGGAGCGCGGACTGCGAGGTGCGGCTGCAGATCGACTATACGATGCCGCGCCACACCGCCCCGCACA
>JAUIBJ010000764.1 GCA_030428025.1 Alphaproteobacteria bacterium | reverse complement strand
GGGCAAGGGCGGCTCGATGCACATGTTCTCGAAAGAGAAACATTTCTACGGCGGCCACGGCATCGTGGGCGCACAGGTGCCGCTGGGGGCAGGGCTGGCCTTTGCCGACAAGTACCAGGACAACGGCCGTGTCACCTTTACCTATTTCGGCGATGGCGCGGCGAACCAGGGCCAGGTTTATGAGACCTTCAACATGGCCGCGCTGTGGGATCTGCCGGTGGTGTTCGTGATCGAGAACAACCAGTACGCGATGGGAACGGCGCAGAAACGGTCCACCTCGACCCCGGACATCTACACCCGTGGCGAGGCATTCGGCATTCCCGGCGAAACCGTTGACGGCATGGATGTGCTGGCGGTCAAGGCGGCGGGCGAGAAGGCAGTGGCGCACTGCCGCGCGGGCAAGGGGCCTTATATCCTCGAAATCAAGACCTACCGCTATCGTGGCCACTCGATGTCCGACCCGGCCAAGTACCGCACCCGCGAAGAGGTGCAGAAGATGCGCGAGGAACGCGACCCGATTGAACATGTGCGGCAAATGCTGCTGACCGGAAAGCACGCGACCGAAGACGATCTCAAGGCCATCGACAAGGAGATCAAGGACGTGGTGAACTCCGCCGCCGATTTCGCCAAGGAAAGCCCCGAGCCGTCCGTGGACGAGCTCTGGACCGACATCTACGCCTGAGGGGAACAAGACATGGCAACCGAAATCCTGATGCCCGCGCTGAGCCCCACCATGGAAGAAGGCACATTGGCGAAATGGCTGGTCAAGGAAGGCGACACCGTGTCGTCCGGCGACATCCTGGCTGAGATCGAAACCGACAAGGCGACGATGGAATTCGAAGCCGTCGATGAAGGCATCGTCGGCAAGATCCTCATCGCCGAAGGTACCGAGGCGGTAAAGGTCAATTCGCCCATCGCCATCCTGGTCGAAGAGGGCGAAGAGGTGGGCGACGTGGCCGCTGCACCCGCCGCACCCGCGTCGCAGCCCGCCGACGATTCTGCTGCGCCAGAGCCCGCCGCAGCGCCCGCTGCCGCTGCGCCAGCCGCGCCTGCGGTCGACCAGTCCCCGGACTGGCCCGAGGGCACTGTGATGAAAGCCCAGACCGTGCGCGAAGCCCTGCGCGATGCCATGGCCGAAGAGATGCGCAACGACGATGCCGTCTATCTCATGGGTGAGGAGGTGGCCGAGTATCAGGGCGCCTACAAGATCAGCCAGGGTTTGCTGGACGAATTTGGCAACCGGCGGGTGATCGACACCCCGATCACCGAACACGGCTTTGCCGGTATTGCGGTCGGGTCGGCCTTTGGCGGGCTCAAACCCATTGTGGAATTCATGACCTTCAACTTCGCCATGCAGGCGATCGACCAGATCATCAACTCGGCGGCCAAGACACTGTATATGTCCGGCGGTCAGATGGGCTGCCCGATGGTGTTCCGCGGCCCCAACGGCGCGGCGGCCCGTGTCGCCGCCCAGCACAGCCAGGACTATGCCGCGTGGTACATGCAGGTACCGGGGCTGAAGGTGGCGATGCCGTATTCGGCCTCTGACGCCAAGGGGCTGCTGAAATCGGCGATCCGCGACCCGAACCCGGTGATTTTCCTGGAAAACGAAATCCTCTATGGCCGCAGCTTCGACGTGCCCGAGCTCGACGATTTCACCGTCCCCTTCGGCAAGGCCCGGATCTGGCGCGAAGGCGACGACGTGACCATCGTCAGCTTCGGTATCGGGATGCAGTATGCGCTCGAGGCCGCCGACAAGCTGGCCGAAGACGGGATTTCGGCCGAGGTGATCGACCTGCGCACGCTACGGCCGATGGATACCGGCACGGTGATTCGGTCGGTGATGAAAACCAACCGCTGCGTTACGGTCGAAGAAGGCTGGCCGCAGGGATCGGTGGGCAACTACATCTCGTCGGTGCTGATGCAGGAGGCGTTCGACTGGCTCGATGCGCCGGTGATCA
>JAUIBJ010000074.1 GCA_030428025.1 Alphaproteobacteria bacterium | reverse complement strand
TCACGGTCGCCCTGACCCGACGTCAGGCGGATCTCCTGTCCGACCTGCATGTCGCGCGCATCCACGTTCGGGTTGAGGCGCATGATGCGGTTAAGCCCGACACGGCATTGCTGCGAGACGCTGTAGAGCGTGTCGCCCGGACGGATTTCGTAATACTGCCCGCAGGCACTCTGCGCGGTCGCCATGCTGGCCCCGGCCGCAAGCGCGGCCGCCGACAGCGTCAGGCGCAAGGTAAGGCGTCGCATATGTGTGTCTCCCTTTTTCGACTAGCTTTCATCCGGTCAACGTGATCCCCCCATCGCGGCGTTCCGTATTTTTTTGAACCCAGCCTTGCGCCTCCGGCCCGTGGAGCTAAACCTGAGGGAGGCTTCGAGCGGTGCGAGAGCGCCCCGGCGCGGGAAAGGGAGAGGCGATGAGCGGACTTCTGGCACTGCTGGACGATGTGGCGAGCCTGGCCAAGGTGGCGGCGGCTTCGGTGGACGACGTTGCGGGGCAGGCGGCCAAGGCGGGCGCCAAGGCCGCGGGCGCCGTGATCGATGACGCGGCGGTGACGCCCAAATACCTCACAGGCTTCGATGCCAGCCGCGAATTGCCCATCGTCTGGCGCATCGCGCGGGGGTCTCTGGTCAACAAGCTGGTCTTCCTGCTGCCGGCAGGGCTGGCGCTGTCGGCCTTCGCGCCTTGGCTGATCCCGCCGCTGCTGATGCTGGGGGGGGCCTACCTGTGTTTTGAAGGTGCCGAGAAGGTGGCCCATGCGCTGGGGTTCGGGCATGATCATGGCGGGCCGGACGGCAGCCACGAAACCGCCGACCCCGCGCATCTGGAAGAACAGAAGGTTGCCGGAGCCATCAAGACCGACTTCATTCTTTCGGCCGAGATCATGACCATCGCGCTGGCCGCCATTCCGCCCAGCAATATCTGGATGGAAGGGGCGACGCTGGCGGTGGTGGCCATCGGCATCACGGTTGCCGTCTACGGGGCGGTGGCGTTGATCGTGAAGGCCGACGACATGGGCCTATTCATGGCCAGCAATGGTCTTCTCGGGCTGACGCGGGCGTTTGGCCGGGGCATCGTGCGGATGATGCCGCGCTTCATGTGGCTGCTGACGGTGGTGGGGACCGCGGCGATGCTGTGGGTGGGCGGTTCGATCATCGTGCACGGGCTGGACCAGCTGGGCTGGCCGCAGGTCTATGACTGGGTCCACCATGTCGCGAAGAACGTGGCGGCCGGCGCCGGCGACTGGAAGGGCGCAGTTCAGTGGGTGGTCACGGCAACGCTCGACGGGCTGTTCGGGCTGGCGCTCGGGGTGGTTCTCATCCCTATCGGCACCAAGGTCATCGCGCCCGTGTGGGCGCTGTTGAGCCAGCTCAACCCGATCACGCGGGTGGAGTGACCTTCACCTCAGCGGCCCAGCAGCGGCGCGAGGGTGGGCCAGTCGATCCGGGTGGCCGGGGCGGGGGTACCGAAGAGGTCGATTTGCTTCTGCCCCGAAATCTTTCCGCCCAGGCGCCGGTAGAAGGCGATGGCCCGGGTGTTGGAGGAGACAACCCAGAGATGGGCGCCGTCGCGGCCCCGCTCGGCCATCGCCCGCGCTGCCGCCCGCATCAGTCGCGCCCCCAGCCCGCGCGAGCGGCGGGCCGGGTCGACATGCAGGTTGTCGATATGGGGCGGCGCACCATCCCAGACGGCGATGAACCCGGCAAGCTCCCCGTCCTCCTCGGCCACCAGAACCACGTCCTGCTGGCCGATGGGCTGATCGCGCCAATGCGCATCCAGGTCGCGCGCAAGCCCCGCCGCCAGGTAGGCGGGGTCAAGCTCGCCTGCATAGGCCAGCCGCCAGCTTGCCACCTGCAGCGCGGCGATGCCGGGGCGGTCGCTGTCGCGCGCCGGGCGGATCACAACAGCGATTTCACCTTTTCCACGACAGACTCGGCCGTGATGCCGAACTTCTCGAACAGCACCTCCGCCGGGGCCGAGGCGCCAAAGCCCTCCATGCCCACGAAGCCGGATTTGCCCGGGCGGCCGCGCTCGCCGCACAGCCAGCGGTCCCAGCCCTGTGCGACCCCGGCCTCGACCGCCACCCGCACCGCAGCGCCTCCGGGCAGGACCCGCTTGCGATAGCTCTCGTCCTGGGCCGCGAACAGCTCCCAGCAGGGCATCGAGACGACGCGGGTGCCGATCCCGGCCTCCTGAAGGATGTCGCGCGCGGCCATGGCCACCTGCACCTCCGATCCAGTGGCGAGCAGGATCGCCTGGCGCTGCCCCTCAGCCTCGGCCAGCACATAAGCGCCCTGGGCGGTAAGGTTCTTTGCCTTGTGCTCGGTCCTCAGCGTCGGCACGCCCTGCCGGGTGAGCGACAGGACCGAAGGGGTGGCAGTGGAGGTCAGCGCCAGTTCCCACGCCTCGGCCGTCTCCACCGTGTCGCAGGGGCGGAACACCCATGTGTTGGGAGTGGCCCGCGAGATTGCCAGATGTTCCACCGGCTGGTGGGTCGGGCCATCCTCGCCCAGCCCGATGCTGTCATGGGTCATGACGAAGACGGTGGGCACCTTCATCAGCGCGGCAAGCCGCATCGAGGGGCGGGCATAGTCGGTAAAGCACATGAAGGTGCCGCCATAGGGCCGCACGCCGCCATGCAGCGCCATGCCGTTCATCGCCGCCGCCATGCCGTGTTCGCGGATGCCGTAATGGATGTAGCGGCCCTTGCGGTTGCCCTCGTCGAAGACGGTCATGTCGCCCGATTTCGTGTTGTTGGAGCCCGACAGGTCGGCCGAGCCGCCCACGGTCTCGGGCATGATCGGGTTGACGATCTCCAGCACCATCTCGCTCGACTTGCGGGTGGCAACCTTGGGAGCCTCGGCGCTGATCTGCTTTTTCAGTGCCCTTATCCGGGCCGAAAGCGTCTTCGGGGGGTCGCCGGCCATGATGCGGGCGAAGGTGGCCTGGCGCCGGTCGGAGGCATCGGCGAGGCGCGCCGTCCACTCCGCATGCGCCCCGGCGCCGCGCCGGCCGATCTCTTCCCAGGCGGATTTGATGTCTTCGGGCACCTCGAACGGGCCGCCGTCCCAGCCATAGGCGCGCTTGGCGGCCTGAAGCTGGTCGGGATCGGTCAGCGCGCCGTGGCCCTTGGAGGTATCCTGCGCGGCGTGACCCAGGGCGATATGGGTCTTGCAGGCGATCATCGTCGGCCGCCGAGAGGCCTTGGCCTTGGTCAGCGCCGTATCGATCGCCTCTGGGTCGTGCCCGTCGATCTCGATCACCTGCCAGCCCGCGGCACGGAAGCGCTTGGGCTGATCGGTTCGGTCGGCAAGGCCCACTTCGCCGTCGATTGTGATATTGTTGTTGTCCCACAGCACGATCAGCTTGCGCAGGGCCTGCCGACCGGCCAGCGTGATCGCCTCCTGGCTGACACCCTCCATCAGACAGCCGTCGCCCGCGATGCAATAGGTGTAATGGTCGACCAGCTTTGGCCCGAAGCGCGCGCGCAGCACCTCCTCGGCGATGGCGAAGCCCACGGAATTGGCGATGCCCTGGCCCAGCGGTCCGGTGGTGGTCTCGATCGCGGGATGCAGGAAGTTCTCGGGATGGCCCGCCGTGATCGCCCCCCATTGCCGGAAATTGCGGATCTGGTCCAGCGTCATCCCCTCGTAGCCGGTGAGATAGAGCAGCGAGTAAAGCAGCATCGAGCCGTGACCGGCCGACAGGATGAAGCGGTCGCGGTCGGGCCAGTTCGGGTCGGAGGCGTCGAATTTCAGGTGCTTTTCGTACAGCACCGTGGCCACGTCGGCCATGCCCATGGGCATGCCGGAATGGCCGGAATTGGCCGCGTGCACCGCGTCGAGCGTGAGCGCGCGGATGGCGGCGGCCTTCTTCCAGTGATCGGGATGGGCGGAGCGGAGAGCGTCGATATCCACGAGTGGGGCGTCCTTGAGCAGCATGGGTCTGGTCGGCTGCATATCAGCCCCGCCCCAAAGATCAAGCGGGCTTGCCCGCCGACAATAGGGGGGCAGAACTTTTCCGTGCTATTCGGTAGAGTTGGACGAAGACGTTCAGCCGGCGATTCGCGGCCGGGCGCACGGAGACATAAGAAGGGACGGGTAAATGAGCCAGATCGAAGAGCTTCAGGGGCGGCTGGCGGCGGCGCTGGACCGGATCGCGCAGGGGGTCGACCGCTATGGCGAGGAGGGCGCGGTCAACCCGGCCCAACTCGAGGCGCTTCAGCAGGAACTGGAGGACGAGCGTGTCGCCAACGAGCAACTGAAGGAGCGCATCAAGATGTTGCGCAAGCGGCTCGAACGGGTCGATGCCGAGTTGGAAGCCGCGCGCGAGACGGCAACGGACGTCGTGGCCCGCGTCGATGCCGACCTTCAGGGGCTGCGCGAAGCGAACGAGCAACTGCGCGAGATCAACGCCAAGCTGCGCGAGGCCAACGAGGCCGGCGTGGGCGAACCGCATCTGATCAACAAGTCGATGATGGCCGAACTCGAGGCGCTCCGGGCCAGCCGGACCGCCGAGCGATCGGAGACCGAGGCGATCTATTCCGAGCTCTCATCCGCCCTCGAAACCCTCAGAACCGCGGAACAGGCACAACAGCAAGCAGAACAGTCGGAGGAAGCCTGATGCCCGAGATCGAGATTGAAATTGGCGGCCGGACCTTCGAGGTGGCCTGTCAGGAAGGCGAGGAACATTATCTGCGGTTCGCCGCCAAGATGCTGGACGAGGAGGCGGCGGTTCTGACTGCCCAGATCGGCCGCATCCCCGAGGCGCGGATGCTGCTGATGGCGGGGCTCATGCTGGCCGACAAGACGGCGGGCATGCAGGACAAGCTGCGCGAGGCCGAGGACAAGATGGCCGAGAAGGAGGCCGAACTTGACCAGTTGCGCAATGCCCAGGGCAGCCCGAAAGTGGCCGAGGTGCCCGCGGTCTCGGACGAGACGGTGGCGGCGCTGGCCGAACTGGCCGACCGGGCCGAGGCCATCGCTGACCAGCTCGACAATCCCGCGGCCGTCCAGGCCTGAGCGGCGTCCGGGCGCGATGGCGGGCCGCGCCTGTCCGTCTCACTGCATCCGCAGCGCGCCGTCCAGCCGGATCACCTCGCCGTTGAGATAGTCGCATTCGACGATGAAACGGGCGAGCGCGGCGTATTCCGCCGGGTCGCCCAGCCGTTTGGGGCAGGTGACATCCGCTGCCAGCGCGTCCGTCACCTCCGCCGGCAGGCCCTGCAGCATCGGCGTGAGGAAGGTGCCCGGCGCGATGGCCATCACCCGGATACCCTCGCGCGCCAGATCGCGTGCCATGGGCAGGGTCAGCCCCACGATCCCGCCCTTCGAGGCGGCATAGGCGGTTTGGCCCTTCTGCCCGTCGAAGGCGGCGATCGAGGCGGTGTTGACGATGACCCCGCGCAGCCCGTCCGCCGACGCCTCGGCGCGGGCGATCTCGGCCGCGGCGAGCCGGGCCACGTTGAACGAGCCCACCAGATTGATGTCGACCGTCCGGCGGAAGGCGGCAAGGTCGTGCGGGCCGTCCTTGCCCAGCGTCTTGGCGCCGATGGCGATGCCGGCGCAATTCACCGCGCAGGTGATGCGGCCCATTGCGTCCACCGCCCGGGCGATTGCGTCGGCGACCGAGCCCTCTTCGGTCACGTCGGTTTCAGTGAAACTCGCGCCGATCTCGCGGGCCACGGCCACGCCGCGTTCGGCGTCGCGGTCGAAGATGGCCACCTGCGCGCCCCTCTCTCGGAAATGGCGGGCAGTGGCCTCTCCCAGTCCCGAGGCGCCCCCGGTCACGATGGCGGCGGTGTCTTCGATGCGCATGATGGTGGCTCCTTCACTGAAATGAACGCTTGTTCAGATAACGCCCGAACCGCCCCCTGTCAAAGCCTTCGCCGCAGCCAGCGGGAGGAGGCCAGAAGCAGCAGTACCGTCATCAGGATGCGGAAGATGTGGTGCAGTGTGACGAAGGCGGGGTTGGCCTGCAAGCTGAGCGCTACCAGCGCCATTTCCGTCACGCCGCCGGGGGCGAAGCTGATCAGCAGCACATCGAAGGGCTCGCCCAGAAGCGGGTGCAGTAATAGTGCGCAGGCGGCCCCCAAGGCCAGCATGCCCCCCACCGACAGACAGCTCAGACCCGCCCCGCGCAGGATGAGCCCCGGCGAGAGGCCGGTGAAGCGCATCCCCAGCGCCGTGCCGATCACGATCTGCGCGACATTGACCAGCCATTGCGGCATGTCGATGTGGAACCACCCGCTGAGAGACAGCAGCGCCGCCACCGCCAGCGGCCCGGTAAGCTGGCGCGCCGGCAGCCGCAGCAGCGTGCCGGCCAGATGCCCCGCCGCACCGGCCAGAAGAATGAATGGCAGGTCGGTCCACGGCACCGAAGCCCGGGCGAGCGTGACGCCCCCGGCGCTGCCCACCGGCTCGCCCAGCCAGAGCGACAGGCCCACCGGCAACACCGTGACCACCAGAATCACGCGCATGAACTGTTGCAGGGTGAGGCGGGTCAGGTCGCCGCCCGCCTGCTCGCCCATTGCCAGCGACTCGAAAAGGCCCCCCGGTGTGGCGGCGTAGAATGCGGTGGCGCGGTCATAGCCGCCCAGTCGCCGGAAGACCCAGAAATTGTAGCTGTGGCAGAGGAGCACGAAGAGGATGAGCAGCGAGAAGCTCAGCACCAGCCGCCCGGCGGCGGCAAAAAGCTCTGGCGTGATCTGGGCGCCGATCATCAGCCCGATCACCGCGATGAAGACCACGCGCAGCACCTGCGGAAATTGGTAGCCCTCGGGCAGCTTGTGGGGAAGCAGCGTCGCCACGGTTCCGGAAATCAGCAGCGGGCCCAGCAGGAAGGGCAGGGGCAGGCCCAGCAGGTGCGCCACCCAGCCGGCCAACGCGCCGAGCATGACAAGGCTGAGGGAAAGCAGATGCGATTGCATGGGCCTATGAAGCACCGCTTCGGCAGAGGTGCAAGCCCGGCCGGTCCTGTGGGGCAGGGGGCTTCGTCGCCGGGGACGGCCCCCCTTGGCCTCAGATGCCGGCGATGAATTCGATCCGGGCGTCGCCGCAGCGCGCGGCAAGCGCCTGCCCCTGCCGCGCGTCGAGCAGGCAGAGCGTGGTTGACAGCCCGTCGGCCAGCATCGCGCTCTGGGCCGAGACCGCGACGAGGCTTTGCCGCGGGGCCGCGCCGCCGGGGTCGAGGATATGCCCCCGGCCGCCGCGCAAGAGCGTGCCCTGGGGGGCAGAGGTGGCAAGCGCCCGGTCGCGCAGGGCCACGCGGTGCACGACGCGCCCCGAGACATCCGAGATGCCCGCCTGCCACGGCGCGCCGCCCGGCCTGGTGCCCGAGGCCGCGATTTCGCCGATATCGACCACCACGTTCCCGAACCCTTCGCGCCGCAAGAGCGCGGCGATCCGGTCGGTGACGTATCCCTGCGCAATGCCGTTGAGGGTAAGTGCCATGCCGGGTCGGGCGAGGCGGATCTCCTTCGTGTCGAGGCGCACCCGGTTCCAGCCGACGAGTGTCTGCGCCGCCTCGGCGTCGCCGCCCGTGGCCAGCGCCTGCCAGAGCGGCTGCACCGTCGGATCGAAGGCCCCCTCGGAGCCGTCATGCAGTGTGCCGGCCGTGGACAACACCTCCAGCATCTCCGGTGGCGGGGCCTGCAGCCGGCCATCGCGGTTGAGAAGCGACAGCGCGCTTTCGGGGCGGTAGAGGCTGAAGATTCCCTCCAGCCGGTCGAGCGCCATTTCCAGCCGGGCGAAGACGGGGCGGGCCTCTGTCTGGTCGATCCCGGCCAGGATCACCGAGGCGGGCGCGCCGAGCGCGGCGCCCTGCCAGCGGGCCTCTGCCGCTGACGCGGCGGCGCCTTGCGGAAAGGCCAGCGCGGCGGCGGAAACGGTCAGGAAGCGGCGGCGGTTCATGAGGGGGTCTCCTCTTCAAGCGTGACATCGACGGGCGCGAGTACGGTCTCGGCCGGGATGTCGTGGAATGTCATGACCCGGCCCCCCTTTCGGCCGGCGAAGTCCTGCGCGGCCTCGGAGGTCAGGAACGGAACGATCTCGGGCGCGCCCATGCCGCCCGTCACATCGGCGCCCACCACGAAATGGCCGGTATCCGCGGCGATCCAGTTATCCTCGCCGGGGCTGTCCCAGCTGGGGGCGGCGCCCATGTCGCTGACATAGACCGCCAGGATTTCGCCGTCGCGCTCGGGGCCCTTGATATAGGCGAGCGCATCGCGCACCTGCGCGAAGAAGATCGGATCGGGCAGGCCCGCGAGGTGGATCTGCGCCTTGGGCCCCGGGTGCTGATCGACCTGCATCAGACAGAAATGGCTGAGAGCGTCGCCGGTCATCGACACCGGGTCGGGGGCGCGCGCCTCTTCCTGCTGACACCCGGCGAGCAGGACGGCCGCGACGAGCAAGCGTTTCATGGTTCGACCTTTCTGAAGAGGGCCCAGGCGAGCAGGAATGCCAGTACGGGCCAAAGGACCAATGACAGCGGCGCGGCCCAGAAGGGCAGGGCAGCCCCGGCGCCCGCCATGCCCGACACCAGCGCCACCTCCTGCGAGGCGGCGACGTTCCACAGGCGGAAGGCATCGGCCGGGTTGGCGGCCAGCAGCCATGGGAAGAGATGTTTGGTGAAGGCGCCGCCATCGTCGAAGACGAGCGCGCCCAGAAGCCCCAGATCGTAAAGCACGACCAGCACCAGCCATAGCCCGACGGCCAGCCCCGCTGCCCCCGACCCGCTGCCCGAAAGCGCCGAGGCGGCATAGCCGAGCGCCAGGAAGGAGGCCCCCAGCAGGATGGCCGTGGTGATGAGGCTGGCGAGCGCCATCAGGCTTGCCGGCCCCGCCCCCCCGGCCAGCGCTGCGGCCAGCCCCGCCGAACCCAGACCGACGGCGATGGCGATGGCGAGCACCAGCAGATGGGCGCAGAACTTGCCCAGCAGCATCTCGAAGCGCGACAGCGGATAGGTCAGCACCAGGCCCAGCGTGCCGCGCTCGGCCTCGCCCGCCACCGCGTCGAAGGCGATCATCAGCGCCAGGAAGGGCGCCAGATAGACCGAAAGCGTGGTCATCGAGGCCACCGCGACCGTCAGCAGGTCCACCCCCAGCGTGCCGGTGGGCGCCGAGCCCGCGAAGGTGAGTGCCAGCGCGAAGAGCAGCATCAAAAGGGTGGCCGAGGCCAGCCAGCGGTTGCGCGTCTGAATGCGGAACTCGGCGCGGGCGATGGCAAGTGTGCGTCCGATCATTGCCGATCCTCCCCGCAGTAATGGCGATACAGATCTTCCAGACTTGGCGGGATCATCTCGACGTCGCGCACGGCGTCGCCCAGACCCGAGATGCGCGCCAGCTGCGCCATCTTCTGTTCAGTGGTGCAGCGCAGCTCCACCGCGCAACCGTTGACGCGGTCGCCCCCCAGTTCGGCCTGCACCCGCTCGGCGGCGCCCTCGCGGGCGGTCAGCCGGATGCGGGTGGTCAGGGCGGCGGCGCGGCCGAGAGCGGCAAGCGTGTCGTCGGCCACCACCTCGCCGCGGGCCATGATGGCGATGCGGTCGGTGCGGGCCTCCAACTCGGTCAGCGCGTGGCTGGCGATCAGCAGGGCTGTGCCCTGCGCGGCCATCTCGTCG
This sequence comes from Alphaproteobacteria bacterium, assembly GCA_030428025.1. Taxonomy (GTDB): domain Bacteria; phylum Pseudomonadota; class Alphaproteobacteria; order Rhodobacterales; family Rhodobacteraceae; genus Roseovarius. Next base: position 182 of record JAUIBJ010000074.1, on the reverse strand, counting down.
ATCACCGCATAGACATCGTGGCGCGAGATCGGGTCGAGCCCGCTTGTGGGCTCGTCCAGCAGCGCCACGCGGCGGTGGCCGAGCAGGGTTTGCGCCAGGCCCAGCCGCTGGCGCATGCCCTTGGAATAGGTGCCGATACGGGCGTCGGCGGCATGGGCAAGCCCCACGCGCTCAAGAAGCGG
>JAUIBJ010000763.1 GCA_030428025.1 Alphaproteobacteria bacterium | reverse complement strand
TTCCGACCCGCCCGATCTGCTGTTGCAGCACCGGTCCCGCCACCGCAAACGCCCCGTCGCCCCGCTCGATCCGGCCCCCGGGTGTGCCAGAGACCCGGAACCGCATGAGTGTCGTCGGGAGGCGCGCGTCTATCATGGGCGGCTGCGGGGTCTCCGGTACGAACATGCCTTCAACATAGGCATAATCGCCCGCGACCACGATCGACTGGAACACCTGATAGCCGCCGGATATGCGTCGCCCGTCAAGCTGGGCTTCGGCGGTCAGGCGTGCACGGTCGAGGATGTTCCCGCTCAGCGGGTCCATCTTGACCAGGAGCGCGGGCGTTGTCGGGTCTAGCGGCGTGGTGGCGAAGATCAGCTTGTTGTCGGCGGTGAAACGGATGCAGCGCGGCGGTCCGGCCTTGCCGCTTTGGTTGCGCCAGATCGGCCGGCCGTCCTGCCCGAGACAGACGATTTCCGATGCATTGCCGGCAAAGATGCAGGCCTCTTCGGTCCCGTCGGCAAAGCGCAGGCGCGCCAGCAGCAGCCCGCTGACCCAACGCAGACGCGTGCCCGCGCGCACCGGCAGGATATCGAGCGGCGTTTCCCACAGTTTCGCGCCGTCGCCCGGCCGGATCGCAACCAAGGCAGGCTCGGCGATGCTGTCGAAGACAGACACCACGATATCGCGGCCCGAATAGCTGCCGAAATTGATCCAGCCGGTGGCGGGGCGCGGCCGGTAGTCGGTATGGCGCAGCCCGCGCAGGGGCGGCAGCCCGCAATAGGAATTGTCGAACAGGTTGGCATGCGCGGCTGGCACCCCCTCGCCGTCGAAGCCCATCTCCGCAAGTTCCCCGCAACCGCCATCGAAGGCGCGGGGCCGCGGCGGCGCCTCGGGCCGCTCGTCCTCGTAGCCGAAGCGCCGCGCGAGGGCCACCACATCCGGCGTCAGCCCCGCCGCATCCCCGCGCCAGGGCATGGGCCCCGACAGCGGCGCGCGCGGCGGGGTGAAGGGGCGCAGGGCCGGGCTTTTCAGGAAATCGGGATCGTTGCCATGGGGCGCGTTCGCCGGGCCGGGCATGGCGAAGGGCGAGCGTTCGGGGTGGAGCATCTCCTCGATCGCCTCTTCCCCTGTCTCCACTCCGATCCAGGCGCAGATCGCAGGAAGCGCGGCGCGCGGGTCGCTGAGCACGTCCTCGCCCCGGACGCGGTACTGCCGCTCGGCCGGAATGGTGTCGAGAAAGCGCAGGATCCGGTCATGCGCCGACAGCCAGTGAAACTGCGGATCGAAGAGCGGCGGCTTCACGCTGCGATCGTACGACTGGATGTCGCCGAAGCGCAGGGCGTCGCGAAACCACTCCGACCGCATCATCGAACAGCAGGCGCTATGGGGGTGGCGGGTGACATGCAGGAAAAGCGCATCCGGCGCCATCCGTGCAAGCCGGGCCAGCGTTTCGTCGCTGGAAATGGCCTGCGGGCTCTTTTCCACCGGTCGGCGCGGGGCGATATGGGCGGCGAGCCGGGCGAACAGCTGCGCCGTGGTCATTCCGGCATGCGCGGCCAGCCAGCGTTCGGCGGCGGTGACGGCCTCGGCGCTCTGGCTGTTCTGCATGAACTGGGCCACGGTGCGGACGAGCCCGAAGCGCATCCAGTCCATGTCAATCTGCATCGAGGCCCGAATCCAGTCGCCGACCGTCTCCGCCGCAGCGAGGTTGAGTTCCGGAAGCCCGTAAAGGCCCGGATGCTGCCCAAGCATGGCCGACAGGACCGACGTGAATGACCGGCCTGGTCCGAGGATGAAGACGGGTTTATACATGCGTAGCACCCGAAAACGACGTCTGTGGCCTGTCTAGCGCATGATTCGGCTTTTGGCACCCGCTATCGGCGCGAGACAGCCAGGGGATGATTCGGTCAACCACGTGGCGAGTCGGCGGTGCCTCCGCACCGCACGGTGACCTGGCGTCACCCAATGGTGCGGCTTCCCCCC
>JAUIBJ010000073.1 GCA_030428025.1 Alphaproteobacteria bacterium | reverse complement strand
CGGCAACGGCATGAAGAACCCGCTCTACCGCGCCTTCATCGAGGCCGGGATCGAGGCGGGCTACATCCGCACCGACGACCCGAACGGCTATCTTCAGGAGGGCTTCGGGCCGATGCACATGACCGTAAAGGATGGCGTGCGCTGGTCGGCGGCCAACGCCTATCTGCGCCCGGCCATGTCGCGGCCCAATCTCGAGGTGCGCACGCGGGCGATGAGCCGCCGGATCCTTCTGGAAGACGGCCAGGCAACCGGCGTGGAATACGACCGCGGAGGCGGGCGGCACCAGGTCCGCGCCCGGCGCGAGGTGATCGTGGCCAGCGGCCCGATCGGCTCGCCGCACCTGCTGCAGCGTTCGGGCATCGGGCCCGGCGCGGTTTTGCAGAAGGCCGGAGTCGAGCTGCGCCACGACCTGCCGGGGGTGGGGGAAAACCTGCAGGACCATGCCGAGATCTACATCCAGTACGCCTGCAAGCAGCCGCTGACCCTGAATTCAAAGATGAACTGGGTCGCGAAGGGAATGATCGGGCTGCGCTGGCTGCTGCGGCGCGACGGCCTGGGGGCCACCAACCATTTCGAGTCAGGCGGATTTATCCGATCCTCGAAGGATGTGGAATGGCCGGATATTCAGTATCACTTCCTGCCGGCGGCGATGCGCTATGACGGGCAATCCCCGGTCAAGGGGCACGGGTTCATGATCCTGACGGGCCCCAACAAGCCGAAAAGCCGTGGCCATGTGCGGCTGAACTCGGCCGATCCCTACGAACACCCCGCCATCCTGTTTAACTATCTCGACCGGGAGGAGGACAGGAAAGGATTCCGCGATTGCATCCGGCTGACCCGTGAAGTGGTGGCCCAGCCGGCGATGGACGACTTCAACAAGGGCGAGATCGCGCCCGGCCCGGACGTCCGCACCGACGATCAGATGGACGATTTCGTGCGCGACAATCTGGAAAGCACCTACCACCCCTGCGGCACCTGCCGCATGGGCCGGGACGAGTTGGCCGTGGTCGATCCCGAACTGCGGGTGCGGGGGCTGGACGGGCTGCGCGTGGTCGACAGCTCGGTGTTCCCCTGCGAACCGAACGGAAACCTGAACGCGCCAACGATGATGCTTGCCGAGCGTGCAGCCGACATGATCGCCGGTCGGGCGGTGCTTCCGCCGGAAAACGCACCTGTCGGTACGTCAGAGGGGACCGGCAAGACGCAGCGGCCAGGGATTCCGTTGAGAAGACAGGAAGTTTGACCGGCTTCAACGACGGCGCGCGGGGCTGGCTCGGCGCCTATCTGCAAGCTCCGCCGCGACCGGTCGCCCCACCCGAAACAGGCGCTTGGGATCTTTCCCATTCCGGCACCCCGGAGACATGACCTCCGCGCGAGATATGCGCGCGATATTCGAACCTGTCGGCACGGTAGTATCGTTCGAGGCACTGGAACGCGTGGCCCGGATCATCGAACGTCACGCGGCGCATGCGGATAAGCGGCGCGCCCGGGGCAAGACCGAGGCAGGCGGCGAGGTCTTCGTCGGCCGAGATGGCACCGAGGCGCTGCTCGGCCCTTGCCGCGCGAAGGCCCGCCTCCTGAAGCGCGTCGAGAATGGTGCGGCTGCCGACCCGGTGCGGGTCGATCCACGGGGCGGCCTGCGGCGAGAGATGGCAGACGGAACAGGAGAGCGGGCCGGTATCGTCGCCGCGGCTGCGCACGATGCGCGCTCCGGGGCCCTCCCAGCGGCCACCGACCGGGATCGCCCAGGACGGCATCGGCGCTTCCGACACGTCAAGCAGTTGCACATGCGCGCCATGCGCGACGTCGGCGATACTGCCAGGATGTCCGCCCGGATTGCCGTCGGCCATCGGCGCTCGAGCCTCTGCCGAGGCGAAGGTGCCCTTGCCGCGCTGACGGGTGACGAGGCCGCGCTCCACCAGCAGAGACATCGCGTGGCGCACCGTGACGCGGGAGACGCCGAAACGCTGAGCGATGCTGTCTTCGCTGGGCATGGGCTCGGCCGGGGGATACTGTTTGTTGCGGATCTCGCGTTCGAGCACCATGAAAATGCGGAAATAGAGCGGCGTGGCGCCTAGGGCGTCGTGGCCTTCGAGCCGGGGAAAACCGGGGATGTCCTCCATCATCCGGCGACGCGCTCCTCGCGGCGGAAGGTTTCGGCGGCGCGCGCGTAGGCCTCGACCGTTTCGGCGATGTCCTGCTCGGTATGGGCCGCGCCCACATAGGACAACCCGCGCCCGATGATCTGCACGCCCTGTCGCAGAAGCGCGCCGGAAAAACGTTGAGTTGCGGCGAAATCGGCGCGGGCGGTATCGGCCAGGCTGGGCATGGCAGGCAGGCCGAGGGCGATCTGGAGCGCAGAGCCGATGCGGTTGACGGCCGCGGTGATGCCGTGGGCGGCAAAGGCGGCGGTCGCGCCCCTTTCCAGCGTTCCTGCCATCGTGTCGAGGCCAGGGTAGAGCCGCGGGGCATTGTCGCGCAGATAGGTGATGCAGGCGATGGAGGCCGCGACCGAAACGGGATTCCCGTTGAACGTGCCGCGATGGAAGAGCTTGCCGGAGCTTACCGGCTCCATCGCCTCATCCGAGCCCGCCACCGCACCAATCGGCAGCCCGCTTCCCATGGCCTTGCCGATCACCGAAAGATCGGGCGTGACGCCAAGCCGTTCCTGCGCGCCGCCGAGTGCGAGGCGATAGCCGGTGATCACCTCGTCGAAGATGAGCATCGCACCCTTCTCGCGGGTGAGGCGCCGAACCTCCTGCAAAAAGCCATCGGGCGGCATGAAGCAGCCGCCATTGATGGCGACGGGCTCGAGGATGACGGCAGCGAATTCGGTGCTCAGCACCTCGGCCAGCCCCTTTGCATCGCCCCAGTCCAGAATGGTCAGCGCCCGGCAGGCGTCCGGATCCTGCCCCAGCGTGCCCGGCCCGTCGCCGGTAACGGAATTGGCGGCGTGGATGGAATCCATCCATCCGTGATAATTGCCGCGGAATTTGACGATCCTGGTTCGGCCGGTGGCCGCGCGGGCGATGCGCAGCGCCAGTTGCACCGCCTCGGTCCCGGAACTGAGGAAGGCGCATTTCTCGGCCGATGGAAGGGTCGCGCAGACAAGCTCGGCCAATTCCGCTTCGCCCGCATGAACGCTGGCGGTGCGCAGGCCCCGGTCGAGCTCGTTCTTGACCGCGTCGACCACGCAGGCAGGAGTGTGGCCAAGGATGAGCGGGCCATAACCTGCGGCATAGTCAATGAAACGGTTGCCGGTGGCATCGTAGACATGCGCCTCCTCGGCCCTTGCGGCCACGATGGGCGCCGGAAGCTGGTTGCCGCGCGGAGTGGAGGACACCCCGTAGCTCAGCGTTTTCAGCGCTCTTTCGCGGTAAATGCGGGCATGGCTGAAGGCGGCGGGATCAATGGGCAACGGCGGGCTCCGGGGAATGGAAAGACTTAATGTATTAACAATAATACATTTGAAGGTGCCAAGAAAGCTGTTTCAGCAGAACCCCGGCGCTTTCGGGAGGCGGGGCGCGCCGCCGCTGCGGGCGGCGCGGAAGGTTTATTCCATGTGGTGCGCGGCCCCCATGCGTTCGCGCTGAAGAAACAGGAGCCCGATGAATTCCAGACCGGACGTCATCGAATCCATCAACAGTTCCGCAAGCTTCTGCGTGGGCACACGGCCTTCCACGAGGTAGAACTCTTCGGGCAGTTCGATCATGCCCAGGGTCATGTAGGACTTGTAGTTGTCCTGCAGGTGGTTGCAGGTCCAGTCCATGTTCATGCAAAGCGGCATCTTGATAAAGTTGTGGGGCTTGGTGTGCCAGATCGAGATGCCCTTGTCGTCCACGATGTTGAATTCGAAATTCACGCCCGAGTTGGGGCGGAACTCGTTCATCACGATCTGCGCGGAAATGCGCTTGCAGCAATCGAAAATGTCCCAGAAGTCGTCGGAAACGAAGGGTTCGACGGTTTTCGTTTCTTCGGCGCGGCCCTTGTAGACCACGGCGATCTCGCCGGTCCCGTCTTCCTTCTCCGTAACCTCGACGGACTTGACGGAAATCTCGTACAGGTCGTTCTCGGCCATGCGTAGCCTCCTTTGGCTTTGGCGCTCTGCAGCGGCCCGGCGGGCCGGCACCTTGCCGGCTTGCTGCAACAGGTATCACTAGTAATGTAGTACGGCGCGTTCAAGTTGGAATAATGGCATCAAAGACGGCTTTCCGAAAGCCCAAGCTGAAAAGGAATTTTCCCGTGAAAACGGTACATGTCCCGGAAAAGTACAAGCACTACTACACCGATCACCATTTTTCCGCCGCCGTCGAGGCGGGAGTGCTGGTCTTTCTCGCCGGCTGCACCGCCTCGCATCCCGACCGACCCTTCGCCGAGGAGCCGGAGGCGCAGTTTCACGATGCCTTCCTGAAGCTGAAGGCCTATCTGGAGGAGGCGGGGCTGACATTCGACGATATCGTCGAGATCACCACATTCCATGTCGATCTGCGCAAGCATATCGACCTCTTCTCGGCGGTGAAGGACCAGTATATCGGCGAGCCCTACCCGGCGTGGACGGCCGTGGGGGTGACGGAATTCATCCCTCCCAAGGCTCTGGTGGAGATCCGCGCGGTGGCATGCCGGACGTGAGGCTCACCGGCGGATGAACGGGTTGGGGATCTCGACATCGGTCGAGATCCACACGCTTTTCAGCTCCAGATATTCCATCATGCCGGGGATCCCGCCCTCGCGCCCGGTGCCGCTCATCTTGAAGCCGCCGAAGGGTGAGGTGGTGGAGGTGGAGCGGTAGTTGTTCACCCAGATCGTCCCGGCGCGCACACGCTCGGTCATCCGCACGCCGCGTGCGAGGTCGCGGGTCCAGATGCCGGCGGCGAGGCCAAAGTCGATATCGTTGGCGATACGCACGGCGTCGTCCTCGTCCTCGAAGGGGATGACGGACAGCACCGGGCCGAAGACCTCCTCCTGAGCGATGCGCATGTCGTTCGTCACATCGGCGAAGATGGTCGGCTCGTAGAAGAGCCCGTTGGGATAGCCCGGCACCTCGGCACGCCTGCCGCCTCGTACGAGCCGCGCGCCTTCTTCCTGAGCGATGCGCACATAGGCCTCGATCTTCTCCATCTGGGGAACGGTCGAGATCGGTGCGATCTGGGTTTCGGGATCGTTCGGGTGGCCGAAGCGGATACCCTTCAGAAAATCGACCAGCCGATCGAGAAACGCATCGTGGATCGATCGCTGCAACAACAGCCGGGATCCGGCCACGCAGGTTTGACCGGAGGCCGCGAAGATGCCGGCGACGGCGCCCTTCACGGCCTGATCGAGATCGGCATCTTCGAAGATGATGTTGGGGGATTTGCCGCCAAGCTCCATCGTGACCCGCTTCATCGAGCGCGCCGCCTGCTCGTTGATGATGCGCCCCGCTTCCGGCCCGCCGGTAAAGGCGATACGCTCGACCAGCTTGTGAGAAACGAGCGCGTTGCCCATCTCGTGACCGAAGCCCGTGACCACGTTGACCACCCCCTTGGGAAAGCCCGCCAGTTCCACCAACTTGACGAATTCCAGAAGCGAGGCGGAGGTGAATTCCGACGGTTTCAGAACCACAGTGTTGCCGGCGGCAAGCGCCGGGGCCAGCTTGAGCGAGGTAAGCGGCAGCGGCGAGTTCCACGGCATGATGCAGGCCACCACGCCAATCGGTTCGTAGCGGGTGAAGTTGAAGACGCCGGGTTTGTCGGTGGGGATGGTCGCGCCCTCGATCTTGTCGGCGAGGCCGCCGTAGTAATAGTAATAGTTCGCCATGTAACGCATCTGGTTGCCCAGTTCGGCGATCAGCTTGCCATTGTCCTTCATCTCGACCGCGGCGAGCCAATCGGCGTTCTCGAGGATGAGATCGCCCAGCCGCCGCATGAGCCGGCCGCGCGCCGAAGCGGACAGCCCGCGCCACTCGGGCGCCTCGAAGGCGCGGTGCGCCGCCTCGCAGGCGGCATCCACATCCTCAGCCTGCCCGCGCGCGATTTCGGCCCAGACCTCGCCGGTGACAGGATCCGAGCTGTCGAAATACTGCCCGCCCGCCGGGGGCACGAAAGCACCGTCGATATAGTGGCTGTAGCGCGGACGGCCGTCGGGGCCTGCGGCGGTGGTTTCGATCGTGTCATTCACGGGGGTGGGGAACGGAGAGGTCATGACCGGGGGTCCTTTGTCGGAAAGTCGTAAGGTATCAGCAGCGGAAGGCGTGCATGTGCCGGGCCTGCCAGCAGACCTGCACGGTGTCGCCGGGCTGGTATTCGGCCTCGGCCTCGGCCACCAGATGCCGCACGACGAGCGGTCCCACGCCCGCTACCTCGAGGCAGAGGCGCAGGTGATCGCCGTGATAGACCACATCCGTCACCCGCCCTTCGAAGCTGTTCTCGGCCCCCTCGCGGGCACCGAGCTGGACGCATTCGGGCCGGACCATCAGCACCGTGTCCTGCCCTTCGGCGGGCCTGTCGGCGGCAGGCATGGCGCGCAGCGCGGGGCCCCCGGCGCAGGTGCGCACATGGACATGGCCGTCACCTTCGGCGTGGACGCGGCCATCGAGCCGGTTGTTCTCGCCCATGAAAGAGGCGACGAAAGTGCTGGCGGGCTTGGCATAGACCTCGCGCGGGGCGCCGATCTGCTGGATCCGGCCATGATCGAACACCGCGATCCGGTTCGACATGGTCAGCGCCTCGGACTGGTCATGCGTCACGTAGAGCATGGTGATGCCCAGCCCCTCGTGGAGGTGCTTGATCTCCAGCTGCATGTGTTCGCGCAGCTGCTTGTCGAGCGCTCCGAGGGGTTCGTCCATCAGCACCATCTTGGGCTTGAACACGAGCGCGCGGGCCAGCGCCACGCGCTGCTGCTGGCCGCCCGAAAGCTGTCCCGGCATCCGGTCCTTCAGCGGCCCAAGCTTGACCATGTCGAGCGTTTCGTTCACGCGTTCCTCGATCATCGACCTGCTCTCGCGGCGCATCCGAAGGGGGAAGGCGAGGTTCTCGGCTACGCTCATATGCGGAAAAAGCGCGTAATTCTGAAAGACGATCCCGAAATCGCGCTTGTAGGTGGGCACCTTGTTGAGCGGGGCGCCCCTGAACCAGATCGTGCCCCTGCTCGGCGCCTCGAAGCCCGCGAGCATCATCAGCGTGGTCGTCTTGCCCGAACCGGACGGGCCCAGCAGGGTGAGGAACTCGCCCTCGGCGATGGTCAGGTTCAGGTCGTCCACGACCTTGGTGCCGCCATCGTAGGATTTATCGACATTCTCGAACACGACGAGCGGATCATTCATGTGGGTCATTGGTCCGATCCAGTTTTGTCAGCGCGGGCGGCGACAAGCCGCTCGCCACGGCGGCGGATCGCCTCGCTGATGAAGAGAAGGATGAAACTCAGCACGATCATGATCACCGCGGCGGCGGTGATGGTGGGGCTGAGAAACTCGCGCAGCCCGGCGAACATCTGGCGCGGCAGGGTAAATTCGCCCGGGCTGGTGATGAAGATGGCGATCACCAGCTCGTCGAAGGAGGTGGCGAAGGCAAAGATCGCGCCCGCGGCAACGCCCGGCATGATCAGCGGCAGCACAACCTCGCGAAAGGCGGTGACGGGCGGCGCCCCCAGCGACAGCGCGCCGCGCATGAGGTTGGCGTCGAACGTCTTAAGCGAGGCCAGCACGGTGATGACCACATAGGGCGTGGCCACGATGGTATGCGCCACGATCAGCCCCCATAGCGAATTGGCAAGCCCCACCACCGAAAAGGCCAGATACATCGAGGCGGCGGTGACGATGAGCGGCACCACCATCGGAAGCGACAGCGTCGCCAGCACCACCGTCTTGCCGCGGAAGTTGCTGAGGTTGATGCCATAGGCGGCGGTGGTGCCCAGCAGCGTCGCGAAGACCATCGTGGCAAACCCCACGACGAAGCTGTTCTTGGTGGCGTCGAGCCAGCGCTCGGACAGGAAGAAATCCTCGTACCATTGCAGCGAATAGCCCGGCACCGGCAGGGTGAGGATCTCGCCCGAGGAAAAGGAAAGCGGGAAGATCACCGCGAGCGGCGCGACGAGGAAGAAGAGCACCGCCCAGGCGAAGATGGCGACGAAGACCCGGGTCATTGCATCATGCCTTGATCGTGGTGTCGAGGTTCGGCACCAGCTTGCGCGCGATCACGATCAGCAGGCCGGTGAAGAACAGAAGCAGCAGCGAGAGCGCCGCCACCATGCCGAAATTGATCGACTGGTTGGTGAAGAAGGCGATGTAATAGCTCACCATCTGGTCCTGCAGCCCGCCCACCAGCGCGGGCGTCACGTAGAACCCCACCGAAAGCATGAAGACGATGACCGCGCCCGCCGCCACGCCGGGCATGGTCAGCGGCAGGTAGACGAGCAGGAATTGCCGCCAGGGCGGGGCCCCCAGCGAGGCGGCGGCACGCAGCATGTCGGTGCCCTGCCGTTTCATCACGCTGTAGAGCGGCAGGATCTGGAAGGGCAGCAGCACATGCACCATCGCGACATAGACGGCGAAGCGGGTGAAGATCATCTGCAGCGGTTCGTCGACGATGTTCAGGCCCAGAAGGCCCGCGTTGATCGGCCCCTCGCGCTGGAGGAGGATGAACCAGGCGGTGGTCCGCACAAGGATCGACGTCCAGAAGGGCACCAGCACCAGCAGGATCGCAATGCTTGCCGCGCGGTTCGAGAGCGTGGTGATGTAATAGGCGGTGGGATAGGCCAGAAGGATGCAGATCAGCGTGACCAGGATGCTGATCCAGAAGGTGCGCTGGAAGAGGTCGATGAAGATCGCGCGCTCTTCCGGCACGGCCTCGATCCGGCCATCGGGTGTGATCTGAAGATCCAGCGCGCGCAGCAAAAAGCTGGCGGTGACAGGGTTTGAATTCGTCCTGATGAGCTGCCACAACTGCGGCTCTCCCCATTCGGGGATGGCGGCGGGCAGGCTCTCGGAATAGGGCGCCGAAAGCTCGTCGAGGCTGCGGCGGGTCTGCATGAGGGTGGACCGGGCGCCGTTCAGTTCGAAATTGAGCCGCCGCGTCATCGAGCCGAATTCACGGCCGCGTTGGCCCTCCTCGATATCGGTGACAAGTGCCGCGAAGGCCTCTTCCGGGGGCATCCCCTCGCCGTCCCACCGGTCGAGCACGGTCACCGTGCGGGGCAGCGCGGCCGTCACCTCCGGGTTCTCCACCGCCTTCACCAGCGTATAGCCGATGGGCAGGATGAAGCCGAGCAGCACCAGCGCGAGCAGGGGCGCGACGAGCAGCCAGGATATGCGGCTCTTCTTCGACATGCAGGAAGACACCCTTTGCGTTGGGCCCGCGCCCGCCGGAAGACGGGCGCGGCGCCATATGCGGTTCCGGGATTATTGCGCGGCCCAGGAGGTGAACCTGGCTTCAAGCTCGTCCCCGTGTTCGATCCAAAACTCGGTAGAAATGAAGAGCCCCTCGTCGGAATGGTTCAGCACCATGCCGGGGTTGGCCTTTTGCAGCGCCGGGTCGGCGTTCACTTCCTTGTTGGCCGGCGAGATCGGCCAGACGGCGGCCTGCGCGCGCAGCGGCTCGGAACTGGTGATCCAGTCGATCATCTTCATCGCCTCGTCCATCATCGGCGAGCCGGCAACGACGGCCCAGTAATCGATCGAGTAGAGCAGCGTGTTCCAGTTGAGCTGGTAATCCGCCCCTTCGTTGTTGGCCCGGATGATCCGGCCGGTATAGCCGAAGGCGAAATCCACCTCGCCGCTGCCGATAAGCTGGAGCGGCTGGGCGCCGGATTTCCACCAGATCATGTTGTCGCGGATCTCGTCGAGCTTGGCAAAGGCGC
>JAUIBJ010000072.1 GCA_030428025.1 Alphaproteobacteria bacterium | reverse complement strand
CGGTAGCTTTCCTTGTGCCGCTCGCCCGGCTCGCAGACCTTGACGCCGATATCGACGATGCCGGGGGCCAGGCATTTGCCCTTGCAATCGACCTGCTCGTCCGCCTGCGGCATGTCGGCCTCGCGGCCCGTGGCAACGATCCGTCCGCCCTCTGCCAGAAGCCAGCCGGGGGCATCGGTGCCGGCCTCGGGGTCGATAAGCCGGGCGTTGGTGAAAAGCGTTTTCATGCCGCCTGCCCCTCCTGAACCGTGCGCATCAGCCGGTAGACCTCGGCGCCCCCCTCAATCCGCTCGAAGCCCACATCCACCCGGTACTGGCCATTCTTGCTGCGGCGCATCTCGTGGTCGAACATGATCGAGGCCGGATCGCCGCCGTCATAATCGAGCACCGTCGAGGCGGTGATCGGATAGCTTTTCAGGCTGCGGCCCTTGAAGGGGATATCGGTGGCGATAAAGGCGCGCCGGCTTGTCAGGGTGTACCAGGTATGCCGCCGCCGCCAGGCGCTCCAGACCACGCCGCCCACGGCGACCCCAAGCCCGACAAAGAAATGCAGCAGGCCGAACATCCAGAACAGCCCGCCGCCCTGCGCCGCCATCACCATCCAGAAGAGTGCGAAACCGGCGAAGGCGATGCCGAAGACGAAGCTCACGACATGGCGGGCGCGGACGATGATCCGGGTATCGGGCCGGCCCTGCCAGAGCACCTTCTCGCCCGTGTCGAGGATGCCTTCCCAGCTGTCCGCCGCGCTCATGCGCCTCTCCCCGCGCCGGCCTGGCGCAGCCGGGAAAGGGTCGCTTCGCGGTCGGCCTGGTATTTCAGCAGGTGCTTGTCGCCCGCGCGGGTGATCACCTGCACAGCCGAGCCGAGGCTGCGCAGCTTGGTGATCTCGTCGATGCGCATGCGCCGCCCGCCGGGGCCCAGCAACTGCTCTTCGGTCAGAACCCAGCGCACCGCCAGTTCCTCGGACGCCAGATACCAGGCCCGGACCGCCACTGCCGCCAGACCGCCGATGGCGCCGGCCCAGACATGCGGGTTGCCGATGGCCCAGAGGATGGCCATGCCGCCGGCCATGGCCAGGGCGGCCATCCAGGCATGATCGCGCCAGTATGTCCGGGCGTCGGGCACGAACTCGGCAACGGCGGTTTCGCCCTCGGTCAGGATCGGCTTGTGCCCCGCCTTGCTCATGCCAGGAGCACCGCCAGCAAGACGATGATCAGAACCACCGCGATGAGCAGCAGGGGGCCGGTCCAGCCGCGCCGCCTTTCGGGCGGAGCGGAGGGTGGTCCTCCGGCGACGCTACCCGCGGCGGCCTCCGATGGCAGCGGCGCGAAGGAGACCGGCTCGTGCTCTTCGGAAAAGCTTGCCAGAAGCCGCAGCGGCGCTTTCGGCGTCAGGGTCTGGGCGGTGCCCCCGAAGGCGCGCGAACCGAGCACCATGACCCAGCCTTTCTGGGCGTCGAGCTGCGGGCGCATGTCGGCGATCTGGTCGTCGGGCACGCCCATACCTTCGGACAGATAGCCGGCAAGGCCCACCCCCTCCAGATCTCTGACCGGAAAGACCTCCACGTGCTCGGGGTCGAGCGTCTCGGCGCCCAGCGCGTCCTGCACGGGCCATGTGCCGTTCCGGCGGGTGAAGGCCTTGATGTCCTCGCCATCGAGATCGACGGCGAAGACCCAGACGCGCCCCGTGTCGCTTGCCTTGACGGAAATCCTGTCGCTCATGCCATTGCCTCCGTGCCGCGGACGCGCAGGTTGCGCGCCAGCAGGTCCATTGCCGCCATCCGTACCGCAACCCCCATCTCGACCTGATCCTGAATGACGGAGCGGTTGATGTCGTCGGCGATCTCGCCGTCGATCTCGACGCCGCGGTTCATCGGGCCGGGGTGCATCACGATGGCGTCGGCCTTGGCAAAGGCAAGCTTTTCCGCGTCGAGCCCGTAGCGGAAATAGTACTCCCGCTCGGAGGGGATGAAACCGCCATCCATCCGTTCCTTCTGCAGCCGCAGCATCATCACCACATCGACGTCGCGCAACCCCTCCTTCATGTCCTCGTAGACCTCGACCCCGAAATCGCCGATCCCCGCAGGCATCAGCGTCGGCGGGCCGACAAGTCGTATGCGGTTTTCCATCTTGTGCAGCAGAAGGATGTTCGACCGGGCCACTCGGCTATGGGCGATATCGCCGCAGATGGCGATGTTGAGCCGGTGCAGCCGTCCCTTGGCATACCGGATCGTCAGCGCGTCCAGAAGCGCTTGGGTGGGGTGCTCGTGCCGCCCGTCTCCCGCGTTCAGCACCGCGCATTTGACCTTCTGCGCCAGGAGGTCCACCGCGCCCGACTGCGGATGGCGCACGACCAGCAGGTCGGGATGCATGGCGTTGAGCGTGAGCGCCGTGTCGATCAGCGTCTCGCCCTTCTTGAGCGAACTGGCCTGCATCGCCATGTTCATCACATCCGCCCCCAAGCGCTTGCCCGCCAGTTCGAAACTGGCCTGGGTGCGGGTGGAATTCTCGAAGAACATGTTGATCTGGGTGAGGCCCGCCAGCGCCTCGCCATGTTTCATCGGCGCGCGGTTGAGGCGGACATATTGCTCGGCCAGATCGAGGATGGTGGTGATATCCGCCGGGCTGAGGGGCTCGATCCCCAGAAGGTGGGAATGTGAATAGCTCATACCGCCTCCGCTCCGACTTGGAGGGTTATAGAAGCGGGGGCGGTCGGGGGCAAGACGATGCATGGCGCGCCGGGTGGGCAAGCGCCGCCGAGGCGGCTTTCACCCACACGGCTTTGCCACTAGATTTGCCGGCATGGAATCGGCTCTCGACTTTCACACGGCCCGGGCCCTTCTCGACTGGCAGATCGAGCTTGGGGCGACGGAGGCGATTTGCGACGCGCCCATCGACCGTTACGCCTTGGACCCGGCGCCGAAACCCACCGCTCCTCCGGCCGCCAAGACTCCCGTGCCGCCCGCCGCCGCGCCGGAGGCCGACCCGGTCGCCGAGGCGCGGCGCGCCGCCGAGGGCGCGGCGGATCTGGCCGGTCTGCAGGCGGCCATGGCCGCCTTCGAGCATTGCGAGCTGAAGCGCGGCGCCCGCAACCTCGTCTTCGCCGACGGCAACGCGGATGCGCGCGTGATGATCATCGGCGAGGCGCCGGGACGCGACGAGGATCTTCAGGGCAAACCCTTCGTGGGCCGCGCCGGCCAGCTGCTCGACAAGATGCTTGCCGCCATCGGCTTGGCCCGCCACGCCCAGGCGGCGGATCATGCGGTCTATATCACCAATGTCCTGCCCTGGCGCCCGCCGCAGAACCGCGACCCCAAGCCGGAAGAGATCGCCATGCTGCTGCCCTTTCTCGAACGCCATGTGGCTCTGGTCGATCCGGCCCTTGTGGTGCTGATGGGCAATACGAGCTGTCAGGCGGGGCTCGGGCGGCGCGGCATCACCCGGCTGCGCGGCAACTGGACCCAGGCTTATGGCCGCCCGGCCCTGCCGATGTTCCATCCCGCGGCGTTGCTTCGCAACCCGCATAACAAACGCTATGCCTGGGCAGATCTGCTGGAGCTTCAGGCACGGCTGGAGAGCGACACATGAAGATTCTGGCCTTTTCCGACCTGCACCTCGCCCGGGCGCGCGCCGCTGAGCTGGTCGAGGCCAGCAGCGACGCCGATCTGGTGATCGGCGCCGGCGATTTCTGCAACATGCGGCAAGGGCTGGACGAGGCTATGGCGCTGCTGGAAGGCATTACCGCGCCTTTCGTCGCAGTGCCGGGCAATGCCGAGAGCGCCGGGGAACTGACGGCTGCGGCCAATCCCAACATGCGGGTGCTGCACGGCTCGGGCGCGGATGTGAACGGCCTGCGGCTCTTCGGTCTGGGCTACGGCGTACCGGTCACGCCCTTCGGCGACTGGAGTTGCGACCTGACCGAGGCGCAGGCAGCGGAGATGCTGGCGGGCTGCGAGGCGGCCGATATCCTGGTTCTGCATTCGCCGCCGCGGGGGGTGGCGGATGTCACCTCGGGCGGGCAGTCGGTGGGCTCGACCGCCATTCACGCGGCCATCGACCGCATCCAGCCGCGGCTGGCCGTCTGCGGCCATATCCACGACAGCTGGGGCCGGACCGGCCGGATCGGCGACACCGAGGTCGTCAATCTCGGGCCGCGTTCCAACTGGTTCGACATGGCCCCATGATCGATACGCTGACGCTTCTCGCCTTCGTGCCCGCCGCGATTGCGCTCAACCTCACGCCGGGGGCCGACATGATGTTCTGCCTGGGCCAGGGCCTGCGCGCGGGCCCGCGCGCCGCGGTGGCGGCCAGCGCAGGCATCAGCGCGGGCGGCATGGTACACGTAACGCTGGCCGGGCTGGGACTCGGGGCCGCCGTGGCCGCGCTGCCCTGGCTTTTCGACGCGATCCGCTGGGCCGGGGTGGGTTATCTTCTGTGGCTGGCCTGGCAGGCGCTGCGCCATCCGCCGCAGGCGGGCGCGGCGCCGCCGGTGCGCCCGGCGCGCGCCTTCCGCGACGGGATCGTGGTGAACCTCACCAACCCCAAGGTCATCCTCTTCGTCCTGGCCTTCCTGCCCCAGTTCATCGACCCGGCGCGGGGCAGCGTGCTGGCGCAGTTCCTGCTGCTTGGTGCGGTGATGGCCGTGGGCGGCTTTTTCATCAACGGCGCCGTCGGCCTTTTCGCCGGCGGCCTCGGGCGCCGGCTGACCGCTTCGCCTGCCGTCTCGCGCGGCCTCGGATATGCCTGCTCGGCCATCTTCACCGCGCTCGCGCTGCGCCTCGCCCTGATCCAAAGGACCTGATCCAGACATGACACCCACCGACAAGTCCAAAACATTCATCCCCGTCCGCATCGCCGTTCTGACCGTGTCGGACACGCGCGATGCCGCCGACGACCGCTCGGGCAACACGCTCGTGGACCGGATCGAGGCGGCCGGCCATATCCTCGCCGATCGGATGATCGTGCGCGACGAGCGTGACCAGATCGTGGCCCAGCTGCGCGAATGGGTCGCCGACGAGGGGGTCGACGTGGTCATTTCCACCGGCGGCACGGGCCTTACTGGACGCGACGTGACAGTCGAGGCGCACAGGGACGTCTATGAAAAGGAGATCGACGCCTTCGGCACGGTCTTCACCATCGTGTCGATGCAGAAGATAGGCACCAGCGCCGTGCAGTCCCGCGCCACCGGCGGCGTCGCCGGAGGCACGTATCTTTTCGCCCTGCCCGGCAGCCCCGGCGCCTGCAAGGACGCATGGGACGAGATCCTGCAGCATCAGTTCGACTATCGCCACCGGCCCTGCAATTTCGTCGAAATCATGCCCCGGCTCGACGAACATCTGCGCCGGAAATAGCTGCACCGCGCGTATAACCCTCGCGAGCTTGGCATTTCGCCAAAGCCGTATACATTTGGACAACGCCCGAAAGGGCGCCGATTTCAGGGGTTTGAGCCACCGGCATGCGTTTTCTTCGCCTGAGCCTCACCGGCCTTTTTCTTCTGGCCCTCACGCTGGGCCTGCTGGTCTATGCCGGCCAGCTCGTGTTTTCCGCGCTGGAAGAGCGGATGGCGCAGGAGCCGCGCATTCCCGAACGGCGCGAGAGGGTCTTCGCCGTCAACGTTGTCGAGGCGCGGGAACAGACCGTCACCCCGGTTCTGACCGCCTATGGAGAGGTGCAGAGCCGCCGGACGCTGGAAATCCGCGCCAAGACCACCGGGACGCTGGTGGAACTCGCGGACAGTTTCGAGGAGGGCGGCGAGGTCGAGGACGGCCAGCTTCTGGCGCGGGTCGATCCGGCGGATGCCGAATTCGCGCTCAGCCGGGCGACAAGCGAGCTTACGGATTCGCAGGCCGAAAAGCGCGAGGCGGCCCGCGCGCTGGAATTGGCCCGGGACGAACTGGAGGCGGCGCGCGAACAGGCGGAACTGCAGGAACGGGCCTATCAGCGGCAGGTCGATCTGGAAGAGCGCGGCGTCGGCACCGCCGCCGCAGTCGAGGTGGCCGAACTGGCGGCCGCGCAGGCCCGCCAGGCGGTGATCGCGCGCCGACAGGCTCTGGCCCAGGCCGAAGCACGGGTCGATCAGGCGCAGACGCGCCTGACGCGCTCGCAGATCGCCTTCGACGAGGCCGAGCGACGGCTGGCCGACACCCGCATAACCGCCGGGTTTTCCGGCACGCTGAGCGATGTCTCGGTGGTCGAGGGCCGGCTCGTCTCGGCCAACGAACGGCTTGGCACTCTGGTGGATGTAGGGGCGCTCGAGGTGTCCTTCCGCGTCTCCACCGCGCAATACGGCCGGTTGATCGACGCCTCGGGCGACCTGATCAAAGCCCCGGTCACCGCGCATCTCAACGTCTTCGGGCTGACGCTGACGGCCAAGGGCGTGATCAGTCGGGAAAGCGCGGCGGTGGGCGAAGGCAGCACCGGTCGGCTACTCTTTGCCCGGCTCTACGAGGCGCCGGCGATGAAGCCCGGCGACTTCGTGACCGTGAAGATCGAGGAACCGCCGATGGAAGAGGTGGTGCAACTGCCCGCCGCGGCACTGGGGCCCGACGGGAACGTGCTGGTGTTGGGCGAGGACGACCGGCTGGAGGTTCTGCCGGTCACGCTCTTGCGGCGGCAGGGCGACGATATCCTGGTGCGCGCCGATAGCCTCGCCGGCGCGCAGGTGGTGGCCGAGCGCACGCCGCTTCTGGGCCCGGGCATCAAGGTGCGCCCGCTCTCCCCCGCAGCCCGCGCCGAGGGCACCGCGCCCGACACGCTGACGCTGTCCGCTGATCGGCGCGCGCGGCTGAAGGAATTCGTCCTGTCCAGCACCGACATGAGCGATGCGGTCAAGCAGCGCCTTCTGGGCCAGCTCGACCAGGACCGGGTGCCGGCCCGGGTGGTCGAGCGGCTGGAACGCCGGATGGGAGGCTGAGGCGTGGCGCGCGAGACCCCTGAAAGCGTGGCCGGTATCCTGTCCTATTTCACCCGCCACCGCACGGCGGCAAACCTTCTGCTGGTTGTGCTGGTGGTCCTCGGCCTCGCCGCCACGCCGCGAATGCGGGCACAGTTCTTTCCCGATGTGGTGATCGACAGCGTCAGCGTTTCGGTCATTTGGGACGGCGCCAGTGCCGAGGATGTGGACGCCGCCATCGTGCAGGTTCTGGAGCCGGTGCTTCTGTCGGTCGAGGGGGTGGAAAGCTCGGCCGCGGTCAGCCGCGAGAACAGCGCCCAGATCAGCCTGGAATTCGAGCCGGGCTGGGACATGAGCCGCGCCGCGGACGAGGTGCAGGCGGCGGTGGATGCCGTCACCACGCTGCCCGAGGAGGCCGAGGAGCCCGAAATCCGCCGCGGCGCCTGGCGCGACCGGGTGACGGATGTGGTGATTTCCGGCCCCGTCGGCACAGAACAGCTGGGGATGTTCGCCGACGAATTCGTCACCCGCCTGTTCGACGCAGGCGTCACGCGGACGACCATCCAGGGGGTCGCGGCGCCCGAAACCATTGTCGAGGTGCCCTCGACCAACCTCATCGCCTATGACATCACCATGGCCGAAATCGCCATGGCGGTGGGGGCGGAAGTGGATGCCGACCCGGCCGGCGACGTGGAAGGTTCCAACACCCGTGTGCGAACCGGCACGCAGAAACGCGGCGCTGACCAGATTGCCGCCATCGTCCTGCGCTCGAACCGCGATGGTACCAAGCTGACCGTGGGCGACGTGGCCACCGTGCGGGTCGAGGGCGTTACAAGGGAACGGCAATATTTCGTGGGCGACGAACCGGCCATGTCGATCCGGGTTGACCGGTCGGCACGCGGCGATGCCATCGCCATCCAGAAGACGGTAGAGGAGGTCGCGGAGAAGCTGGAGGAGACGCTGCCCGAGGGCGTTGAACTGGAGCTGATACGCACCCGGGCCGAGGCGATCTCGGGCCGGCTGGACCTCTTGCTCGACAACGGGCTGACGGGCCTCGCGCTGGTGGTGGCGCTGCTCTTTCTCTTCCTGAACGCGCGCACCGCGTTCTGGGTGGCGGCCGGCATTCCGGTTGCTCTGCTGGCGGCGGTGGCGGCGATGTACATGGGCGGGCTCACCATCAACATGGTGTCACTCTTCGCGCTGATCATCACGCTGGGTATCGTGGTGGACGATGCCATCGTCGTGGGCGAACATGCCGACGCGCGGGTGCGGCGCTGGCGCGAAGGGCCGGTGGACGCAGCCGAGCGCGCCGCCCATCGCATGGCGCTGCCGGTGTTTTCGGCCACGCTGACCACGCTCATCGCCTTTTTCGGCCTCGCGGCCATCGGCGGACGCTTCGGCGACATGATCGTCGATATTCCCTTCACGGTGATCGCGGTGCTTCTGGCCTCGCTGATCGAATGTTTCCTGATCCTGCCCAACCACATGTCGCACGCGCTGGCGCATTCGGCCAAGGACCATTGGTACGACCTGCCCAGCCGGCTGGTGAACCGCGGCTTCGTCTGGCTGCGCGAGCGCCTTTTCCGGCCCTTCATCCGACTGGTGATCTGGGCCCGCTATCCGGTCGTGGCCGGTATGATCGTGCTGCTGGCCACGCAGGCCGCGCTTTTCATCAAGGGCGACGTGACCTGGCGGTTCTTCAACGCCCCCGAACGCAGCAGCGTGACCGGCAATTTCATGATGGCCCCCGGGGCCACCCGTGCCGACACGCTGGAGATGATGCGCGAGATGCAGCGCGCGACCGAGGAACTGGGCCGGGAATACGAGGAACGTTATGGGCGCAACCCGCTGGATTTCGTGCTGGCCGAACTGGGCGGCAACGCGGGCTTCGGCCTGTCGGGCTCCGACACCAAGGAGCCCGATCAGCTGGGCGGCATCTCGATCGAACTGATCGACGCCGATCTGCGCCCCTATTCCAGCTTCGCTTTCGTCGGCGAGTTGCAGGACCGGGTCCAACCCCACCCGTTGGCCGAGACGGTCAGCTTCCGCGGCTGGCGCTCGGGCCCCGGGGGCGATGCGCTGGACGTGGAGTTCTTCGGCGCCAGCGCCGACACGCTCAAAGCCGCCGCCGAGGCGCTCAAGACCGCGCTGTCGCGCTTCCCGGAGGTTTCGGCGGTCGAGGACAGCCTGGCCTATGACAAGGAGGAACTGATCCTCGAGTTGACCGCCCAGGGTCAGGCGCTCGGTTTTACCATCGACGAGCTGGGCCGCGTTCTGCGTCACCGGCTTTCGGGCATCGAGGCGGCCACCTACCCGGAGGGGCCGCGCAGTGCCGAGGTGCGCGTCGAACTGCCCAAGGGGGAACTGACCGCCGATTTCCTGGAACGGATGCAGATGCGGACCCCCGGCGGCACTTATGTGCCGCTCGCGGATATTGTGAGCGTCGACCGGCGCATCGGCTTTTCCACCGTGCGGCGGCAGAACGGGCTGCGGGTGGTCAATGTCACCGGCGACATCTCCGAGGACGACCCGGCCCGCGCCGCCGAGATCACCCGCGCGCTGGAGGACGAGATCCTGCCCGACGTGGCCGCGCGGCATCAGGTGGAATGGCGATTGTCGGGCCTGTCGGAGCAGGAGGACGAATTTCTTGCCGATGCGCGGCTGGGCCTCGTGCTGACGCTGACCGGCATCTATCTGGTGCTGGCCTGGGTCTTTGCCAGCTGGTCGCGGCCGCTGGTGGTGATGGCGATCATCCCCTTCGGCATGATCGGCACAATCTATGGCCACTGGGTGTGGGATGTGCCGCTGTCGATGTTCACGGTGGTGGGGATTCTGGGGATGACCGGGATCATCATCAACGATTCCATCGTACTGGTGACTACCATTGACGAACACGCGCGCGACCGCGGAGTGATTCCGTCGATCATCGACGGGGCGGCCGACCGGTT
>JAUIBJ010000762.1 GCA_030428025.1 Alphaproteobacteria bacterium | reverse complement strand
CCGCCCCGCCGCTCAGGACGTAGAAGATCCAGCCCAGAAACACGAACGACACCAGCACGAAGCGCCACATAGCGCGATCCCTCTCCCGATTCCCAGACGGCAACGGAAAGCCTATACGATTCGTTCCGCGGCTTCATGGAAAATGGCCCCGTGTCGCGCCTCTTGGCGCTTTACGGCGGAATCCGGGACAGGTATCACAGCATCTATGAGTGATTTGCTCGACGACCCCAATATAAACCCCGAGACTGTGGCCGAACCGCTACGCCGCGCCATTGGCGAGCGCTATCTGACCTATGCGCTGTCCACCATCATGCACCGGGCCCTGCCCGATGCGCGCGACGGTCTGAAGCCGGTGCACCGGCGCATCCTCTTCGCCATGCGTGAATTGCGGCTCTCTTCCACCGGGGGCTTTCGCAAGTCGGCCAAGATCTCGGGCGATGTGATGGGCAACTATCACCCGCATGGCGACGCCGCGATCTATGATGCGATGGCACGCCTCGCGCAGGATTTCGCGGTGCGCTACCCGCTGGTCGACGGGCAGGGGAATTTCGGCAATATCGACGGCGACAACCCCGCCGCCAGCCGGTACACCGAGGCCCGGATGACCGCCGTTGCCGAGGCGATGCTGGAGGGGCTGAACGAGAACGCGGTCGACTTCCGCGACAATTACGACGGCACCCTGCGTGAACCTGTGGTGCTGCCGGCGGCCTTCCCCAACCTGCTTGCCAACGGGTCGAGTGGTATCGCGGTGGGCATGGCCACCAACATCCCTCCCCACAACATCTCCGAACTGGTCGATGCCTGCCTGCATCTGATCAAGTCACCCGATGCCCGCGACGACACGCTGCTGAACTTCGTGCCGGGCCCCGATTTCCCCACCGGCGGGGTGATCGTCGAGCCGGCCGAGAGCATCGCGCAGGCCTATCGCACCGGCCGCGGCGCCTTCCGCCTGCGCTGCCTGTGGGAGACGGAGGATCTGGGGCGTGGCCAATGGCAGATCGTAGTCACCGAGATCCCCTATCAGGTTCAGAAATCCAAGCTGATCGAGAAGCTGGCCGAGCTCATTCAGACGAAGAAGGTGCCGCTTCTGGCAGATGTGCGCGACGAGAGCGCAGACGACATACGCGTCGTGCTGGAACCCCGGTCGAAGAATGTCGACCCGGAGGTTCTGATGGGTATGCTCTATCGAAATTCCGATCTGGAAGTGCGGTTCTCGCTCAACATGAACGTGCTGATCGACGGGGTCACGCCCAAGGTCTGTTCGATGAAGGAGGTGCTGCGCGCCTTCCTCGATTTCCGGCGCGAGGTGCTGATCCGCCGCTCGCGCCACCGGCTGCACAAGATCGATCACCGGCTGGAGGTGCTGCAGGGGTTGATCACCGCCTTCCTGAACCTCGACCGGGTGATCGAGATCATCCGCTACGACGACGACCCCAAGGCCGCGCTGATGTACGAGGACTGGAGCAAACCGCACCAGACGAGCCTCACCCGCGCGATGGATGAAAGCGAATACCGCTCGCCGCTTGCCGGCGTGGATGTCTCCGCTCTCGCCCTTGTCTCCGAGGCCGATGCCACGGCCACCGGCATCCTTGCCGAAACCGCGCCCGAGCGCGAGGTGCCGCAGATGTTCGAAGGCCGCGAGAACGGTCTTTCGGACGTGCAGGCCGAGGCGATCCTCAACATGCGCCTGCGCAGCCTGCGGCGGCTGGAGGAAGAGGCTCTGGTGAAGGAGCGCGATGCGCTGATGGCCGAGCGCGCCGAGATCGAAGACCTGCTGGACGACGAGAGCGTGCAGTGGAGTGCCGTCGCCGATCAGCTCAAGGTGGTGAAAAAGACCTTCGGCAAGGACTACGAGGGCGGCGCGCGGCGCACCCGGCTGGAAGAGGCGGGCGAGGTCGAGGAGGTGCCGCTGGAGGCGATGATCGACCGCGAGCCGATCACCGTGGTCTGCTCGAAAATGGGCTGGATCC
>JAUIBJ010000071.1 GCA_030428025.1 Alphaproteobacteria bacterium | reverse complement strand
CATCATGCCGAGATTGGGCAGGTGCCAGTCGAAATGGCCCACCTTGCCCTTGATCTCGGGCTTCCAGAACGCCTCGTAGCTTTGCGCCTCTTCCGCGCTGACGGCGGTGGTGTTGTAGGAAACGCCCAGATGGCCGCCGCGCAGGATCATGGAATAGAGCGTGTCGCCGTCCCAGTGGCCGGG
Organism: Alphaproteobacteria bacterium; assembly: GCA_030428025.1. Classification (GTDB taxonomy): domain Bacteria; phylum Pseudomonadota; class Alphaproteobacteria; order Rhodobacterales; family Rhodobacteraceae; genus Roseovarius. Next base: position 9,690 of record JAUIBJ010000071.1, on the reverse strand, counting down.
GAACTTGGTGAAGTCCTCGTGCAGCATGTCGTCGAAGGGGTAGTCGTCGGGGTTGAGCGGCTCGATATAGCCCGCCGCGTTCAGTTGCTGGACGAACTCGCCATCCGACAGGATGACGTCATAGGTGCCGGGGGGCGACTGGGCGATCAGCGCCAGCATGTTGTCGCCGCCGGCATAATATTTCGGCACGAACTTGACGTTATTGGCCTCTTCGAAGGCGCCCACCATGTCGGGTTCGCCATGGCCGTACCAGGCCAGCATGTTGATCTCGGTCGTCTGCGCCCAGGCGCGCCCGACGAAAGGCGCGGACAGGGCGACACCGCCCCCCAGCCTCAACACGTCTCGCCGCAGGAAATGTGTGCCGGTCTTCCGGTTCTTTTCGGTCATCAGGATACCTCCGCTGTTGTCGTGGCGCCGGTGATCCCGGCGCCTTGTCTTGGTCTTTTTCCGCTTCGCGCAGGCAGAGTGTAGAGAAGATTCCCATGTTTCGGAAATTTATCGACCATATGGAACCATAAGGCCCGTAAATCGACGTCCCCCGCGCGCTTTTTCGGCGAAAATGATTCGCCAGCAGTTTGTCACAGTCCAAAAATTTTACCAAATGGAAAATTTTTTCAGCCGGCATGATGTGGGCGCGCGTCAGGTGACTTCGCCCGGCTCCAGAAACCCCTCGATGACCTGGGTCAGACGTTCGGCCACCAGATTGCCGCCACCGCTCAGCCGGGTCTGGCGATAGAACAGGCCGATGCGCAGGGGGTCAAGTTCGGGCAGGCCCTCTTCCGGCGCGATCCGTTGCATGCCCGGCTGCATGGTCGAATTGGTCAGGCTGGAAAACCCCAGCCCGTCGCGGACCGCCTGTTGCACCGCGTCGATATCGGGGCTGGAGAATACCACCTGCCAGCCGCGCCGCGCCAGTTTCAGCGCCTCGGTCATCCGCTGGCGGTAGACGCAGCCGGGCGGGTGCGCCACCAGCGGCAGGTCGGTGAAATCCGACGGCCGCTGGCCCGCCGCGCCCACCCAGAAGGGCTGTTCCTGCCAGCGCCGCACCAGAAACTGCGGATCGCCCCCCTGATAGAGCGCCACCATCATGTCGACCTCGTCGCGCAACAGCGCGTCGAGCAGGTTCTGCGACAGGTCGCAGCGGATGACGAGGCGCAGATCGGGCTCGGATCTCATCAGCGCGGTCAGGGTCTGTTGCAGGCGCCGAACGCCGTAATCCAGCGGCAGGCCCACGCGCAGCGTGTCGTGCCGTTCCTCCCGGTCGAACAGCCCCATGGCCAGGTCGTTCAGCCGCAGGATCTGGCGCGCATGCATGGCCAGGGCCTCGCCCTTCTCGCTGACCTGCATCACCCGGCCCTTCTGATGGATGAGCTTGTAGCCCACCAATTCCTCCAGCCGCTTGATCTGCAGGCTGACGGCTGGTTGAGACCGGCCCAGAAGATCGGCGGCGCGCGTGAAGCTCTTTACCTCGATCACGGTGACGAAGGAGCGAAGCAGATCGGTGGGCAGGTTGACCGTGCGCATGCGGGGATTTGAAATGCTAATCATGCGATTGCAACAATAAATTTCTTTAATCTCGCGGGTGGCGGTAGCCTTGCAGCCATGAAACGGGCGGATTTTCACAAGCTGTTCAAGGCGCCGGGGCCGGTGGTTCTGCCGGTCATCCATGTGCTGGACAACGAGCGGACGGTCGCGAACCTGCGCAGGGTGATCGGCGCGGGCGCGCCCGGCTGCTTCCTGATCAACCACGATTTCGAGCCCGAACGCTTCCTGCCGATCATCGCCCATGCCCGCGCGCGGTTCCCGTCGCTCTGGATCGGGGTGAACTTTCTGGCCGTAACCGGGCGCGAGGCCTTTCCGATGCTGGGCGATCTGGCGCGTGCGGGCTGTGCAGTCGATGCCTATTGGGCCGACGATGCGCGGATCGACGAGTTCGGCGAGAACAGCGAGGCGAAGGAGATCGCCGAGGCCTTCGAGACGAGCGGCTGGCGGGGGCTCTATTTCGGCGGCACCTGTTTCAAGAAACAGCGCGAGGTGGCGCCCGAGCATTACGGCGATGCCGCGCGCGAGGCCTGTGCCTTCATGGACGTGATCACCACCTCGGGCGTCGCCACCGGCCACGAGGCCGAGCTTGGCAAGGTCGCGACCTTCCGCGCCGCCATCGGTGACCGGCCGCTGGCGCTGGCCTCGGGCGTGACGCCGGAAAACGCCCGCGCCTATGCGGACGTGGATTGCTTCATGGTCGCTACCGGCATCAACGAGCCCGGCAATTTCTATGACATCGACCCCGAGCGGCTGGAGGCGCTGATGCGCGTCACCCGCGATCTGGGACAGGGAGGAGAGACATGACGGAACAAGACAAGGGCCCGCGCGACGACCGCTGGTATCTCAACATCATGGCGCCCAACACCAAGGGCGACAAGTTCGCCTGGCTCGACCCGACCTCGATCTACATCAACGCCCGCGCCTTCAACGACCTGCTGGACGATCTGATGGCCGATCTGGACGGGGTGGAATATGATGTGGTGGCCGGGCTCGACGCGATGGGCTTCGTGCTGGGCGCGGCGCTGGCGGCGCGCTCGAAAGTGGGGTTCCTGCCGATCCGCAAGGCCGGCAAGCTGTGCGTCGATACCGACAAGGTGAGCTTCGGCAACTATTCCGGCCGCACCCAGGACATGGAGATGCGCAAGCCCGCCTTCGCCCCGGGAACCCGCGTGCTGCTGGCCGACCAATGGGTCGAGACCGGGGGCACGATGGACGGCGCCATGCGGCTGGGCGAGCGGCAGGGCGGGATCGTGGCCGGCATGGCGGCCATCGCCATCGAGGAGAACGAGCGCACCGCCGGTTACCGCGCATCCTTCCCCTGCGTCTCGGCGGTTGTGCCGGGGTCGCGCTGGCAAAAGGAATGCAACGCTCAGACGCTTTCCAGCTTCGACAGCTACAAACCCGAACTCGCCTTTCCCTTCTGAGGGCTCAGGCCTCCGACACGGTGAATTGCAGGATATCGGGGGCCACGCCCACGCCGTTCACAGGCGTCAGATCCTGCGGGCAGGCCGACATCGCCGCGATCACCTCCGCCTCGGCCCGGAAACTCATCCGGTCGCCGGGGCGGGCGACGGGAGGCTCGAAACTGGTGCCGCCATCGGCGGCCACCGGAACGTTCATCCAAAGATTGAAGGGCGCGGGGATGGCCGGCGCGCTCAGGCCGATGGCCATCAGCGCCATGCGCAGATTGTCGGCGCAGTTGTCGTGATAGTCCGCGCAGCCCAGTTCGCGATAACGCGCGTGATCGCAGGAGGCGATGACCGTGTCATGCACCCCCGGAGAGCTGTCTTCGGTGATCGTCATGAGTGTCCGGCGCTCGGTGCTGACCAGCGGATCGCCCACCTTGGGAAAGATCGACCCCAGCGAGGTGTGCAGATGCGCCATCGACAGGTATTCCTGCAGGTTGCCGTTCGCAAAGACCCAGAAATCGCAGACCTGATGGCCGCTGGGGTTGATCACGCTCAGCGTTTGCCCCCTGTACAGCCGCACCGCCACGCCGCAGCGGGCCTCGATCGTGTAGGTCCGTCCCGGCTCCGGGGTGCCGTCGGGCGAGACCGCCAGATCGAGGCTGCGGTTGGTTCCGTCGGGTTGCGCGACGTCCTTTGCGGGCATGGCCTGTTCCTCTCTCCTGCTGGTCTGCACAGGAATGGGGCACAATTCCGGGCAGGTCAATCCGGGGGCCACCTCCCACCGGCCCAGTCTGACCTCGGGGCGACTTTTTCCTCGACGCGGGGCGATGCGCCGTTGTTAAACTGAGCGCGGACACCGCCGTGGTGAAGAAAAACACCTTGGCAGGAATAAAACGAGACGTTCAACAAACAGGGAGTTTGCCATGAAAACGGAAGGAACGGAAAGCAAGCCGGGCACGGCGTTGGCCAGGATCGGACTTGCAGCCGTGTTGTCGATGGGCGCCATGGCCGGGGCGGCGCAGGCCGACAAGATCGTGATTTCCAACTGGGATGGCTACATGCCCGCCGACCTGCTGGAAAACTTCACCGCCGCCACGGGCATCGAGGCGGAACTGTCGCTGCACGGCACCAACGAAGAGATCATGGGCAAGGTCGTGGCCGGCGGCGGCAAGGGCTATGATGTGCTTTTCGTCTCGTCGCCCTTTGCCGAGGCGCTGCACAATCTGGGGCTGGCGGCAGAGATCGACCACGACAAGGTGCCGAACATGGCCAATCTCTACCCCGAGGCGATGCAGCTTGCCCACGATCCCGGAAACAGCTTTTCGGTGCCTTACGCCTGGGGCACCACCGGGCTTTGCTACCGCTCGGACATGATGGAGGCGCCGACCTCGTGGAACGACCTGCTGGAGCCCTCTGACGACCTGAAGGGCAAGGTCACCATGCTGTCGACCGACCGCTGGCTGATGGGCGCGGCGGCGCTCGCGATGGGCAAGTCGCTCAATGACACGTCCGAGGAAACGCTGTCGGCGGCCAAGGAAAAGCTGATCGCGGCCAAGCAGGATCTGCTCTCCTATGACGACACGACCTTCTATCAGAAAGTGGTGTCGGGCGAGGCGACGATGGTTCACGCCTGGGACGGCTGGTGCAATTACGGCATCGCCGAGAATGCCGACATCAAGTATGTTGTGCCCTCCGAAGGCTCCGACCTCTGGGTCGATACCATCGTGATCACCGCCGCCTCGGAAAACAGCGAGGCCGCGCATGCCTTCGTCGATTATGTGCTGGGCGAGGATGTGGGCATCTGGGTGGCGTCGAACATCCTGTACAAGACGCCCAACCAGAAGGCGATGGACGCGCTCGACGCGTCGCTTCTGGAAAGCTTCCCGAACATGGCGATGGAACCCTCCGAGCTGATCAAATACGAACAGCTGCGCGATCTGGGCGAGGGACAGAAGGCCTTTGCCCGTACCGTGACCGAGATCATGGCGGCGCAGTAGGCGACCGGCCAGCGCCGCGCCCGGCCCGGGACGGGGCCGGGCGCATGACGGCAGGCAACGGGCAGCACGGATGAGAAACAGGTTGAAATCGGTCATCCTGCTGGGGCCAGGGCTGGGCTGGCTTGCCCTGTTGATGGTGGTGCCCTGCGGGCTCATCTTTACCTATTCGGTATTCGAGCGCGGGGTCTATGGCGGCATCGACTATACCTTCACGTTGGAGAATTTCCGCCGCGCCGCCGACCCCCTTTTTCTCGGCATCTTCCTGCGCTCGGCAAAGATAGCGGGGCTTGCCACGCTGATCGCCATCCTGATCGCCTATCCGGCGGCCTTCGCCATCACCCGGGCGCCGCGCGACTGGCAGACGGCACTTCTGATCCTGGTGATCCTGCCCTTCTGGTCGAACTACCTGATCCGAACCTATGCCTGGATCGTGATGCTGAACCGCGAGGGGCTGATCAACAACGGGCTGGCCGGGCTGGGCGTGATCGACGAACCGCTGCCGCTCCTTTACAACAGCTTCGCCGTGGTGGTCGGGCTGGTCTACAACTACACGCCCTTCGTGGTGCTGGCGATCTATGCCTCGCTTAACCGCATCAACCGCGAAACCATCGAGGCGTCGGAGGACCTCGGCGCCTCGGGCTGGGTGACCTTCTGGCGGGTGATCGTGCCGCAGACGGTTCCAGGCATCGCCGCGGGGGGCGTTTTCGTCTTCGTCCTGTCCATCGGCAATTTCATCACGCCGGACCTTCTGGGCGGCGGGCGGCTGCAGATGGTGGGCAACCTGATCTACGACCAGTTCCTGAGCGCCCGCGACTGGCCCTTCGGAGCCACCCTGTCGATGTTCCTGATCGCGCTGATGATGATCCTTCTCTTCGCGCAGGCGATGGTGGCGCGCCGCGCGGCGGGCGAGGGGGCGGGCTGATGCAGAGGCGCATGCATACCGGGCTCAAGCTGCATCTGGGGCTGTTCTTCGCCTTTCTCTATGTGCCGGTTCTGGTGCTGATGGTGCTGAGCTTCAACCGCGCGGGCCTGCCCACCGTGTGGACGGGGTTTTCGCTCGACTGGTACGGCAAGCTCTTCACCGCCGACCCGATCATCCGCGCGGCGCGCAACACGCTTGTCGTGGCGGTGGCCTCCACGGTGCTGGCCACGGTGATCGGCACGCTTCTGGCGGTGGGGGTGGAGACAAGGCGCAACTCGCCCTTTCTCGACGCGATCCTTTTCGCGCCGATGATCATTCCCGACATCGTTCTGGCGATTGCGCTGCTCAGCTTCTACACCGCGATCAGCCTGACGCTGGGGCTGCATTCGATCATCCTCAGCCACGTGGTGTTCAACATCGCCTTCGTCGTCGCCGTGGTGCGCACGCGGATGCGCCATTTCGACCATTCCATGCTGGAGGCCAGCGCCGACCTGGGCGCCAGCGAATTCACCACCTTCCGCCGGGTGCTGCTGCCCACCATCGCGCCGGGGGTGATTGCCGGGGCGCTCCTCTCCTTCACCCTGTCGGTGGACGAGTTCATCATCGCCTTCTTCACGGCAGGCGCCGGGCAAAGCTCCACCACTCTGCCGATGCAGATCTATTCGATGATCCGTTTCGGCGTCACGCCCGAGATCAACGCCATGGCCACCATTGTCATGCTGGTATCCTTCACGCTTGTTCTGCTGGCGCAGCGGGCCGACAGACGGGTTTTCACGCAATGACGGTCAGTATCGAGCTTCGCAACATCACCAAGCGCTTCGGATCTGTGACCGCGGTCGACGATGTCTCGCTGGAGATCCGCGACAACGAGATCTTCGCGCTTCTGGGCCCCTCCGGTTGCGGCAAGACCACTCTCTTGCGCACGCTGGCGGGGTTCGAGGTGCCCGATGGGGGGCAGGTGCTCGTCGGCGGACAGGACGTGACCGGCTGGCGCCCGCGAAAGCGGCCGCTCAACATGATGTTCCAGTCCTACGCGCTTTTCCCGCACATGACGGTGGAACGGAACGTGGCCTACGGGCTGGAGATGGAGAAGCGGCCCAGGGACGAGATCCGTGCCCGCGTCGCCGAGGCGCTGGACAGCGCCCAGTTGAGCCGCTTCGCGTCCCGCAAGCCCGACCAGTTGTCGGGCGGGCAGCGGCAGCGCGTGGCGCTGGCCCGCGCGCTGGTCAAGCGGCCCAAGGTGCTGTTGCTGGACGAGCCGCTTTCGGCGCTCGACAAGAAGCTGCGCGAGGAGATGCAGCTTGAACTCAAGCGGCTGCAGAGCGAGGTGGGCATCACTTTCCTCGTGGTGACGCATGATCAGGAAGAGGCGCTGGTGATGGCCGACCGGATCGCGGTGCTGCGCGACGGGCGGCTGGCGCAGGTGGGCCCGCCGCAGGCGCTTTACGAGCATCCCGCCACGCATTTCGTGGCAAGCTTCATCGGGGTGATGAACTTCCTCGAAGGCACCGCCGTGCCGGGCGGGGTGGAGGTGCCGGGCGCGGGGCTCTTGCACGGGGCCTGCGATTTCACCGGCCCCGCCTCGATGGCGGTGCGGCCCGAACGGGTGAGCCTGGCCGAGGTAACCCCGGGCGAGGGGCTGAACGCCGTGCCCGGCCAAATCGCCGAACTTGCCTATCACGGCACCGACCTCAGCGTGCATGTGGATGTGCTGGACGGGCGCGCGCGCATGGCTGCCCGGGTGCCGGCGGCGCAGGTCGATGCCGGCGCTTTCGAGATCGGCCGCCCGGTCACATGCTGCTGGGCGCCCGAGCATTCACGCATTCTTCAACCGGACGCAAACGAGACACTGACAGGGAGTAGACCATGACGCAGAAGACAATCGCCTTCTTCCCCGAAGCGGCCTTCGGGCCCGCACTCAATTCCGTGGGCATCGCTCAGGCCTGCGAAAAGCTGGGCCACAAGGCGGTGTTCCTTTCCGACCCGGGCTTCGTCGAAGTGTATGAGGGCTACGGGTTCGAGGCGCACCCGGTGGCGCTATCCGAGCCGATGGAGCCGGAGGCGATGGCCAAGTTCTGGGAGGAGTTCATCAACGGCCACATCCCCAATTTCCGAAAATCGCCCATCGACCAGATCGACAATTACGTCAAGGATTGCTGGGAGGCGATCGTCGACAGCGCCAAATGGGCGGAAAAGGATCTGCCCGGCGTCCTGGCCGAGGTCAAGCCGGATGTGATCTGCGTTGACAACGTCATCATGTTCCCCGCGATAAAGCAGTATGGCGTGCCCTGGGTGCGGATCATCTCCTGCTCGGAAAACGAGATCCCCGACCCGAAGGTGCCGCCGCACCTGTCAGGCTGCGGGGTGAACGATCACGAGTGCATGAAGGCCTATGACGCGCGCTTCAAGGAGGTGATCAAGCCCATCCACGACGATTACAACGCGTTCCTGAAGGAGTGCGGCGAGGAGCCCTATGAGATCGGCGAGTTCTTCGAGCCGTCGCCCACCATGAACCTGCTGCTTTATCCTGAGCCGGTGAAATTCGAGCGCGAGGTGCCGCTCGACCCGGCCCGCTTCCAGTATCTGGAAGGCTGCGTGCGCGAGGAAGAGCCCTATGAGGTGCCGCAGTTCAAGGCCAACAACGACAAGCCGCTGATCTATGTCTCCTTCGGCTCGCTCGGGGCGGGTGACACCGACCTGCTCAAGCGGATCATGAAGACGCTGGGCGGGTTGCCCTACCGCGCGCTGGTCAATGTCGGCGACTACACCGACAGCTACGGCGAGGGGGACGTGCCGGAAAACTGCCATATCGAAAGCTGGTATCCGCAGCCCTCGGTCATCGCCCAGGCCGATGCGGTCATCCATCACGGCGGCAACAACTCCTTCACCGAATGCCTTTATTTCGGCAAGCCGGCGATCATCATGCCCTATGTCTGGGACGGGCATGACAACGCCACGCGGGTGCAGGAAACCGGCCACGGCTTCGGCTTCCACCGCTATGACTGGACCGATGATGGCCTCGCGCAGGCGATCGAGACCTGCCTGACCTCCGACGCGATGAAGGCGCGTCTGGCGGCGACGTCGAAGCACATGCAGTCGCGCCACGGGCCCACGAAGGCGGCCAAGATCCTCGACCGGATCGCCACCGGGGGCGGCGCATGACCACGCCGGTGATGCGCAAGCCGATGGAACAGGAGGATCTCGCCGACTGGGGCGAGATCCCGACCATGATCGAGGGAAGCTCGCACACCTCCGGCAAGCTTTTGCACAAGGGGCCGGAGGGCCGGTCGGAATGCGGGCTGTGGGTCTGCACGCCGGGGAAATGGGACTGTCACGTCACCCGCGACGAGTTCTGCCATTTCCTCGAAGGGCGCTGCACCTATGTGCGTGACGACGGCGAGGTGATCGAGATCGTACCCGACACCGCCGCCTTCTTTCCGCAGGACTGGAAAGGTGTCTGCACCGTGCATGAGACGGTCAAGAAGGTCTACATGATCCGCTAGAAAGGGGGCGTCATGCCGTTCGATCCGTTCCGCCCGAGCTTTTTCCTGACACCGGACCATCATCCTGTCACGGGCGGGGCGGTGCCGCTTCACGATCCCGGCACGCTGGAGCAGGTGGGGGTTTACGGCACGCCCACGCCGGACGAGGCCGACCGGGTGCTGGATCGGGTTAGCGCGGCCCAGAAGGGATGGGCCGCGACCGACCCCAAGGCGCGGGCGAAGGTGCTGCACCGGCTGGCCAGCGACATCGAAGAGGCCGACATGACCGAGGTCGCCCGGCTGATGACGCTGGAGACGGGCAAGCCCTACCCCGA
>JAUIBJ010000761.1 GCA_030428025.1 Alphaproteobacteria bacterium | reverse complement strand
TTGTGCGCGAGCCAGGGCGCGCCGGCCACGTCGCCGATGGCATAGAGCCCGTCCACGCCGGTGCGACAATATTCATCGACGATGACATGGGTGCGGTCGACCTTGACGCCCAGCTTGTCCAGCCCCAGCCCCTCGACATTGCCTACGATCCCCACGGCCGAGATCACGGTGTCGAAGTCCAGCTTCTCGGTCTTGCCGCCCCGCTCGATATGGGCGGTGACCTTGCCCCCCGATTTCGATGGCGCGCGGTCGAGCTGCTTGACCGTGGATTTCTCCATGATTGTCATGCCTTGCTTCTGGAAGCTCTTCTTGGCGAAGGCCGAGATTTCGGCATCCTCCACCGGCAGGATGCGGTCCATCACCTCGACCACGGTGGTCTCGGCCCCCAGCGTGTTGTAGAAGCTGGCGAATTCGATGCCGATGGCGCCCGAACCGATCACCAGCAGTTTTTTCGGCATGCGCGGCGGCAGCAGCGCGTGCTTGTAGGTCCAGACCAGATCGCCATCGGCCTCAAGCCCCGGCAACTCGCGCGCCCGGGCGCCCGTGGCCAGTACGACGGCCTTGGCCTGCAACTCCTCGGTGCCCTTGTCGGTCCTGACCGAGACCTTGCCCTTGGCGGGAATGGTGGCCTCGCCCATCACCGTGGTGATCTTGTTCTTCTTCATCAGATGACCCACGCCCGAGGCCAGCTGCTTGGCCACCCCGCGCGACCGCTTGACCACCGCGTCGAGGTCATAGCCCACGCCGTCGGCCTTCAGCCCGAATTCCTTGGCGCGGTGCATCAGGTGGAACACCTCGGCGCTGCGCAGCATCGCCTTGGTGGGGATGCAGCCCCAGTTTAGGCAGATGCCGCCCATATGCTCGCGCTCCACCACGGCCACGCTCAGGCCCAGCTGGGCGCCGCGGATGGCCGTCACGTAGCCCCCGGGGCCCGCGCCGATCACGATCATGTCAAAGGTCTTTGCCGCCATTTCCGCCTCCATCCGGGCTGTAGTCGAGATATAGTTTGATATTAAACTATCTGACGGACGGGCACAACGCGTCAGATGGTGCCCGGGGTGGGCTAAGGGACGCAGGGGTGGGTGGAGACAATACAATCGATGAGTTGAAGGGCACCGATGCCTTCACCACCGCAGAGGAACAGCGCATTACAAGGGAACCGGAAACAGCCAGAACGACGCGTTGACAAGCATGGCAGGGGCTGGCGAAGAGACTGGCGGAACGCAGGATGCCACCGAACGGACTGCCGAAGACGGAGGTTCGCAATAGCGCGAATAGCCGGGCACGCCGACTGGCCAGCCCGCCCCGGCCGAAAGGCGGCGCGGGCTGCCTTTCGCCGCAGCGCCGGTCAGGTCAGGCGGCGTCGGCCTCCTGCAGGTTGCGCAGTGTGGAACCATATCCGCCGGCCTCGACATAGGCCTGTTCCGGCCCGGTCGAGGCACGGCTCAACGCCTCGTTGCGATAAGGGAAGCGGCCGAACATGCGGATCACCTCGCGATGCGCACGGGCATGCAGCAGATTGTCCGTCCCGGTCCTGGGCATCCTCTCCATCATCAGACGGATGCAACGCTCTTGATCACAGAGGTTTTCGGAATGCATCAAGGGCAGGTAGAAGAACTGCCGCGCCGGTTCATCGATGCGCAGATCCCACTTGCGGTGGATCGCCGCCTTGGCCGCCGCCAGCGCGTGCCGATCGGTGGAAAACGCCCTCGCCGAGCCCCGGAACATGTTGCGCGGAAACTGGTCCATCAGCACGATATAGGCCAGCGTGCCGCTGGGATAGGTCAGCCAGAGCCCATAGGTTCCCTGCCGCGCGCTGTGCCAGGCCTCCTCGAACCGGTCGCGAACCTCTTGGTCCAGCTCCTCGGACACCTTGTACCACCCCTGCGGGCCGACCTCGTCGAGCCAGAACCGCAATACCTCTTCCGGGGCCGTCATCGTAAAACTCCTCATTTCCCACACCCGATCAGGGAAGCTTAG
>JAUIBJ010000070.1 GCA_030428025.1 Alphaproteobacteria bacterium | reverse complement strand
CCCGGCTCGCGCGCCACCGCCTGGGCCGCGGCATTCACTTCCTTCAGCGCGTGATCATGTTCGGGCGGCTGCAGGATGATCAGCGACTTGCCAAGCGCGCTGGCATAGCCGGCGTCGAAGGCCGCGTTCCACTGCCTGTACTTGTCGCCGAAGCGCACCACGACCACATCCGCCTCCTCGATCCCCTTGCGGGTGCGGATGGCGTTGACCAGCGCGCCCTTGCGATCGTGCCAGAACTTGTCCCGCTCCTCGCCGAGGATCGCAACGCCGCAGTCGTCCGAGGCGCCATGATCGGTCACCGGAGCATCGAACCGCACGTCGAGCCCGTGAGCCGCTTCCACGATCTGGTCGCGCCAGTCGGTGTGAATCTCGCCGGACAGGTAAACTCTCAACGTCATGGGGGCCTCCTCGGTTTTTCCAAGGGATAGCGCATGGACAGGCGGGGGCAACCCCCGCCCGTCCCTCAGAAGGCCAACTTCCAGAAGAGCGGTACGTCTTTCGGCAGCCGCGCCAGATGCTTGCGCCGCTTGGGACGCAGGAAGGCCGGCACCTCGCGCGTCGGCGCGAAGCAGAAGGACCGGGGCAGCGCCGAATAGAGCGAGACCGGCGGTTTCGGCCCCTCGATCCGTTTCAGAACGGCACCCGGCCCCGGCTGATGCATGAAGACCTGACCTATCTGCAACCGGTCGCGCAGCAGCATCAGAACGGCCAGCAGCATCGCCCGGGGCCAGACCTTGCCGTAGCGCGCGGTCAGCGCCGCCTCGTAAGCCTGCGTATCGCGCAGTGCCCGCGACCGGGGGCGCAGATGCCGCAGCTCGTCGAGCTCCCAGCGGACAAAGCGCAGCCAATCCGATTGAACCTCCTCGATCAATGCGACCCCGCCCTGCCGGTCGATATCGAGTCGCGCCCAGGCCAGCGTCGGCCGTCCGGTCTGCCGCACCGGGTGGTCGGGGCATTCGAACTTGCCCCGGTCCTGCAGGCCCACCGTGCGTTCCAGAAGCGCGGCGTGATCAGCGGGAAAGTTGAGCTGCAAAACAAGGTTGCGCCCCGGCCGGCTCATCTGTGCCCAATGCCAGTCGCCGCCCCAGACATCGAAGCTCAGTTCGAAATCGAGCCAAGGCAGATCGAATGCGCGTTCCAGTGCGGCCAGCGTGGTGGGCGCGAGGCCGTCGAACGCCCGCACCTGGTCGGCATGGGCCAGAACCGCCGCCTCTTCGTGCCGCATCACCCCACCTCCCTCGGCGGCGAGCGGTTTGATCAGCGGTCGGTCGAGCAGCTTGGCCAGCGGGCCCTGCCGCAGCGCGCGCACCGGCACGTCATCGGGCATCAGCGCCTGCAGAAGCCAGGCGCTTTCGCGGTCGGCATAGTAGGTGAACGGCTCCTGTGCAGGCAATTCCTGCCGTAGCCGGATTACGTCATCGGGGGTCATCGGTCTGATCCTGGGGCGTGCGCCATCGCGCCCGCAGGTCAGGCCGCGGGCAACTCTAGAACGTCATTTCGGGCGGCGTGCACCGCCAACCGTGCGTGGACATGTCTCTCTCCTGAGATCGGAGCGGTTGCGTGAGGGCGCCTGAATAAGAGAAGGGCCCGAGTCGCCTCAAGCCCTTCCGGATTACACAATGAAACCTGTGGCGGAGCGGTCACGTCACCCCCGCAGCACCCCGCCGGTGGCCTTTTCGACCTTCTCGACGATCTTCTGCGATACCGCCTCGATTTCGGCGTCCTTCAGGGTGCTGCCAGTGGGTTGCAGTCGCACGGTAATGGCAAGGCTCTTCTTGCCCTCGCCGAGGCTGCCGCCGATGAATTCGTCGAAGACACGGACATCCTCGATGAGGGCCTTGTCGGCCCCGGCGGCGGCGTTGACGAGGCTCAGAGCCTCTACGTCCGCGTCCACCACGAAGGCGAAATCGCGCTCGACCGCCTGCAGGTCGCTCACGGCCAGCGCGCCCCGGTTTGCCCCTGCCTTGCGTGGTTCGGGAATCTCCGCCGGCCACAAGGTGAAGGCCACGGCCGGGCCCTTGACATCCATCGCCCGCAGCACCTTCGGGTGCAGCTCTCCGAACACGCCCAGCACCTTCTTTGGGCCAAGGCAGATGCGCCCGTGCCGCCCGGGATGCCACCAGTCGGGACCGCCGCGAAGGATCTGCACCTTCGCGGGGGCGCCCATCGCCGAGAGCACCGCCTCGGCATCTGCCTTGACGTCATAGATGTCCACGGGCCGTGCGGTGCCGTGCACGTCTTTCGGCCCGGTCCGGCCGATCAGAAGGCCGGCGGCCGTCAGGCCCTGCTCGCCGGGCTCGCCGCCCTGAAAGACGTGGCCCACCTCGAACAGCGCCAGATCCATGATCCCGCGCGCCTGGTTGCGGGCTGCGGCCTGCAAGAGCCCCGGCAGCAGGTCCGGGCGCATATGGCTCATTTCCGAGCTGATCGGGTTGGCCAGCATCGTGGCCACGGTGCCGCCGCCGAAAAGCGCGGCGCTGGCGGCGTCGATGAAGCTGTAGGTCACGCATTCGTTGTATCCCAGCGCGGCGCAGGTGCGGCGTGCGATCTGCTCGCGTTTCTGGCCGAGGCTCAGGATCGGCTTGGGCACCCCGGCCTGGGCGCGCGGCATCGGCTTGCCTTCCAGCCTGGTCAGCGAGGCGATGCGCGCCACCTCCTCCACCAGATCGGCCTCGCCCATCACATCCGGCCGCCAGCTGGGAACGTGGGCCATGTTGCCTTCCAGCCGGAAGCCCAGCCGCGTCAGCGTCTGGCGTTGCTCGGCCTCGGGGATGTCCATGCCCACCAGCGACTGCACACGCGCCGGATCGAGCCGATAGGCGCGGGAGACGTCCGGAACCGCGCCCGCGACCACGACGCTCGACGGCTCGCCGCCGCAGAGATCGAGGATCATCTGCGTCGCCAGTTCGTGGCCTTCCATGTTGAAGGCCGGGTCTATGCCGCGCTCGTTGCGATAGCGGGCATCGGAGTTGATCTTGAGCGCGCGGCCGGTATGGGCGATCTGGATATGGTCCCAGACGGCGGCCTCGAGGAAGACGTTGGTCGTCTCCTCCGTGCAGCCGGTCGCCAGCCCGCCCATGATGCCGGCGATGCTCTCGATCCCCTCGTCATCGGAGATAACCACCTGGCCGGGCGAAAACGTATAGGTCTTCTCGTCGAGACCTATCAGCGTCTCACCGCCCTTGGCACGATGGATGCGCAGGTTGCCCTTGACCTTGTCGGCGTCGAAGACGTGCAACGGGCGGTTTCGGTCATGAGTGAAGAAATTGGTGATGTCGACCAGCGCGGAGATCGGGCGCAGCCCGATGGCGCGCAGCCGGTTCTGCAGCCATTCCGGGCTGGGGCCGTTGGTAACATTCCGGATCAGGCGGCCGGCAAAGATGTGACAGCCATCTTCCCGCGTATCCTCGTCGATACTCACGTTGATGGGGCAGGGAAACTGCCCTTCCACATGCGCCTCGGGCGCAGGCTTCATCGTGCCGATCCCCCGCGCCGCGAGATCGAGCGCGATGCCGCGCACGCCCAGCGCGTCGGGACGGTTGGGGGTGATGGCGATCTCGATCACCGGGTCCACCTTGGCCGGATCATGCTCGGCCAGCCAGTCGGTAAAGCTCTGGCCGACCTCGCCGGAGGGCAGCTCGATGATCCCCTCATGCTCGTCGCTGAGTTCCATCTCGCGTTCCGAGCACATCATGCCGAAGCTTTCGATCCCGCGGATCTTGCCCACGCCGATCGTGGTGTCGATACCCGGCACGTAGACGCCGGGCTTGGCCACCACGACGGTGATCCCCTCGCGCGCGTTGGGCGCGCCGCAGATGATCTGTTTCTCGCCCTCGTCGGTCATTACCTGGCAGACGCGCAGCCGGTCTGCATCGGGGTGCTGTTCGGCCTTCACGACCTTGCCGATGGTGAAATCGGCGAGCCGCGCGGCCGGGTTCGATATTTCCTCGACCTCGAGGCCCAGATCGGTCAACGCCTCGGCGATTTCCTCGACCGGGGCCTGCGTTTCCAGATGGTCTTTCAGCCAGGACAGGGTGAACTTCATCGCGCAAATTCCGCTGGGTTTTTCCGTTTCATGGGGCCTTTAGCGGATTAGCCCGGACGTTGGAAGGGGGCGCTGTCCCCCGAGTGGAACGCCCGGGGCCGTCAATTCCTCCCCCGGAGTATTTCAGACCAGAAAGCAGCAGGCGCTCAGACCGCGAACAGACCGCGGCGCACCAGGTTGAGCCCGGCAACGAGCAAAACGAAAAGCGTGAGCTGCCGGAAGGTCGTCTGGTCGATCCGGTCCTGGATCCTGAACCCCGCCCAGATGCCCAGCACACCGGGCAGCACCAGCGCGGCGGACACCGGCAGGGTCGCGGCGTTAAGCACGCCCGAGGCAAGATGCGCCCCCACCAACACCACCGCGCCCGCGCCATAGATCACACCCTGCACGCGCATCTGATCGGTCTTTTCGGTATCGAGCGCCACCAGCAACGCCACCGTGGGCGGGCCCCAGACGCCGGAAACCCCGCCGAAGAACCCCGCCAGCGCCCCGATCCCGAGCTCGGTACTGCGCCCCGGTGGGCGGGGCAGGCGTAACGGGCGGCCCATCAGCGTCATCCCCGCATAAAGCGTGATCGGCACCCCGATCAGCAGCAGCATCACCGGCCGCGGCAGGAATTGCACTAGCTGGGCCGAGGCGACCATCACCACGAAACCGGCCATCAGGAACCAGCGAAAGCGCCGGACCGAGCCCGCCGCCGCCCGCACTCCCTGCCGCAGCGCCTGCCAGAGATTGGTCACGAGTGTCGGCAGGATCAGCCAGGCCAGCGCCACCTCGGGCGAAATGACCGAGCTCAACCCCGAGATCATCACCATAGGCATGGCAAAGCCCACCATGCCCTTGACGAGCCCGCCCAAAGCCGCGACGGCACAGGCAAAAAACAAAAGATCCGGCGAAAGCGCGTCCATGCGTCTTGGTAGCACTTTCCCCGTTCGGCGCACGGGCTAATTGTCTGGTCGCCGGGGCTGTTCGGCCGCGGGCGCGACATGTTGGCGCAAGATTTGAACGCATGGCGGTCGCAATCGGCATAATAGTTGCGCTGCACCTGCAAAATGGATAGGACGGGGCGACGTTGAGAAGGGAACAGGATTCATGGCTCACGACGGACAGGACGGCATGGCGGCGCAAATATTTCTCGATGATCTGCTGACGCTGACCGGAGCGGCGATCGCGCCTGCAGAGTCTGTGCTGGAGGCGGCGAAGGCGCGGCTGCGCGAGATGGTCGTCGAGGAGGGTCGCGTCTCGTCGCGCAAGCTGGAGGCGCATCAATGCGCGGCCCATGGGCTGGCCTGGCTGGCCACGTATGTCGAGGCCCTCCGCCAGATGCAGACCTGGGCCAACCGCCTGAACGAGCAGGGAAAGTTCGGTGAAGTGGAACAGCTGATCCACCAGATCGCATTTGGCGAATACCTGCACCAGATTGCCGGTGGCATCCCCATGAACCAGGGCGAGGTCGTGCGCCTGCAGGAGATGGGGCTGGGCTGGGACGCGCTTTCGGGCTTTCAGTGCACCGAGGTGCAGACGCTGATGGCGCAAGGCAACACCCAGGCCGCGCGCACCCGGCTGGTGGAACTGATGCAGGAGCGCAGCGCCGAGATCACCGTGGGCGCCACGGGGCTTGACGAAGAACTGGAGATGATCCGCGAACAATTCCGCCGCTTCGCGCTCGACAAGGTGGAGCCGCATGCCCATGACTGGCACCTCAAGGACGAGCTCATCCCGATGGAGATCATCGAGGAGCTGGCCGAGATGGGCGTCTTCGGCCTGACCATCCCGGAGAACCTTGGCGGGCTGGGCCTGTCGAAGGCGTCGATGGTGGTGGTGTCGGAAGAGCTGTCGCGCGGCTATATCGGCGTGGGCTCGCTGGGCACGCGCTCGGAGATTGCAGCCGAACTGATCCTTGCCGGCGGCACGGACGATCAGAAATCGCAGTGGCTGCCCCGGATCGCCAGCGGGGAAATCCTGCCCACCGCCGTCTTCACCGAGCCCAACACCGGGTCCGATCTGGGCGCCCTGCGCACCCGCGCAGCGAAGGACGAAAACGGCGATTATCGCGTGACCGGCAACAAGACCTGGATCACCCATGCCGCGCGCACCCATGTGATGACGCTGCTTGCGCGGACCGACCCGAAGACCACCGATTACCGGGGCCTGTCGATGTTTCTGGCCGAAAAAACCCCGGGCACCGACGAGGCCCCCTTCCCCACCGAGGGGATGACCGGCGGCGAGATCGAGGTGCTGGGCTATCGCGGCATGAAGGAATACGAGCTGGGCTTCGACAATTTCCACGTGAAGGGAGAGAACCTGCTGGGCGGCGAAGAGGGGCGCGGCTTCAAGCAGCTGATGGAGACCTTCGAGAGCGCCCGCATCCAGACCGCCGCACGCGCCATCGGCGTGGCGCAGTCGGCGCTGGATATCGCCATGCAATACGCACAGGACCGCAAGCAGTTCGGAAAATCACTGATCGAGTTTCCGCGCGTCTCGGGCAAGCTGGCGATGATGGCGGTGGAAATCATGATCGCCCGGCAGCTCACCTATTTCAGCGCCTGGGAAAAGGATCACGGCCACCGCTGCGACCTGGAGGCCGGAATGGCCAAGCTTCTGGGGGCCCGCGTGGCATGGGCAGCCGCCGACAATGGCTTGCAGATCCACGGCGGCAACGGCTTTGCACTGGAATACAAGATCAGCCGGGTTCTGTGCGATGCGCGGATCTTGAACATCTTCGAGGGGGCGGCGGAGATTCAGGCGCAGGTGATCGCGCGACGGCTTCTGGGCTGACGCTCCGCCCGCCGGGAAAGAGGGTCAGGCATCGTCCGGCGGGGCGATGCCTTTTTCTCGCAGGTCCGAAAGTGCGACGTCAGACTTTCGCAAATTCCCCTGCCCGATGGCCTCCAGCACCGGGCGGGCCTTGAGAAACTGGATATCCGGATAGGAGACGACCTCCACCCGGTTGCCCCAGGGATCGAGGAAATCGAACCGCTTCTCGGAAACGAAGGTCAACCCGTCCGCCTCCATCCGGGTACGCAACCCCTCGCGGTCATCGACCACAAGGCCGAAATGGCGATGGCCGTCGGCACTCACCTCCGCCACCTCCATCAACGCCAGGAACTGATCGCCCATATCGATGAAAGCCGACCCCTCGCCGCGCCCGCGCAGGGTGAAACGGAAATACCTGCCGTAGAAGGCGAGCGCCGCGTCGATGTTGCCCACTTCCAGCGCAACGTGATTTATGCCCACGAGGGCGGCGCGCGGCTCGGACATGACGTGTCTCCTTCCGTATTCGACAAAGGATAGGGCCGCGTGCGGCGCCGTCCACTCAGGGCGCGATCAGACGACGGTAGAGCATGTCGAGAAAACCGCTCGCCCCGTCATGCACGTCGCGCCCCTGCATCAACGCCTGCACCTGGGCGTCGAAAT
This sequence comes from Alphaproteobacteria bacterium, assembly GCA_030428025.1. Lineage (GTDB taxonomy): Bacteria > Pseudomonadota > Alphaproteobacteria > Rhodobacterales > Rhodobacteraceae > Roseovarius. Next base: position 2,446 of record JAUIBJ010000070.1, on the reverse strand, counting down.
CGGCGTAATGCTGCGTGGTGGCCCAGATGGAAAAGATCAGGTGGCGCGGGTCGACCGGGGCAAGCTTGCCGTCCGCAATCCAGCCGTCGATGACGCCCGCCGTCTCGTCGACCAGCGGCTTCAGTACGGTTTCCAGATGCGGCCCGATGCGCGGGGCACCCTGCAGGATCTCGTTGGCGAACAACCGGCTTTCACGCGGATACTCGCGGCTCATCTCCAGCTTGCGGTGCACATAACGCAGGATTTCCTCCAGCGGGTCGCCCTCGGGGTCGATCTCGCGCATGGGCGCCAGCCAGGTGTCCATCAGGCCGTTCAGCAGGGTCACGTGGATCTCTTCCTTGCCGGAGAAATAGTAAAGGATGTTGGGCTTCGACAGCCCCGCCTCGGCGGAGATCTGATCCAGCGTGGCGCCGCGGAACCCGTGCTGCGAGAAGACCTCCAGCGCCGCATCCAGGATGCGCTTGCGGTTGCGCTGCTGGATTCGGCTTTTCTTGCGGACCGGCGCGGCGGTGGTCATTCAGGAAGCTCCGTCCTGTTCTGGCGTGCTCTCAGAATGCTGCATTTTCGGGCACAGCGAAAGCCCCGGGGGGACCGCTCATGCCTCACGCGCCCCGATCCCCTTCAGGATGATGGATTTGACCGAGGCCTTCGCCGCCTCCCACTGGTCCTCCGACAGTGGCTTGCCGCCATTCAGGGTTTCGATCTGGTGGCCGAAATCGGCGTAGTGCTGCGTCGTGGCCCAAAGCATGTAGAGCAGATGGCGCGGGTCGATCGGGTCCATCTTGCCGTCGTCGATCCAGCGCTGGATGACGCGCATGCGGTCCTCTGTCCATTCCACCAGCGTGGTTTCCAGATAGTCCTGGATTACCGGCGCGCGGTGCATCACCTCCGACGCCCAGACCTTGGATCCCGCGGGATGCCGGCGGCTGATTTCCATCTTGGCGTCGATATAGGCGCCGATTCCCTCCACCGGGCCGGGGGCAGCGTCGAAGGTGTCGGCGGCCTTCAGCCAGTCCTGAAAGATGTTCTGCACCACCTGCCGGTAGAGCGCTTCCTTGGTCGGAAAATAGTAATGCAGATTGGCCTTGGGCAACCCCGCCAGATCCGCGATCAGCTGCACCGTCGCGCCGCCAAATCCCGCCTCGGCAAAGACTTTTTCGGCCGCGTCCAGGATCAGCCGCTCATTCTCCTGGCGGATTTCCTTCTTGCTGAGCGGTCGGGCAGACTGGACCATCGGAAATGCGTTTCAGAAATTTCTTGACCAGTTGGTCAGCATGTGTTGCTCTCATCTTGACCATACGGTCAGGATTGGGCCGTTTGCAAGAGGGCTGCGTCAAAAGCCCCGGCATCAAGGGAGATCAGAACTATGGCCGCACCAGGGCAGAACCTTCGTATCAATGGCGACCGGCTGTGGGACAGCCTGATGGAAATGGCCAAGATCGGCCCCGGCGTGGCGGGCGGCAACAATCGCCAGACCCTGACCGACGAGGATGCAGAGGGACGCGCCCTCTTTCAAAGATGGTGCGAGGATGCAGGTTGCACCATGGGGCTGGACGGCCTCGGCAATATGTTCGCACGGCGCGAGGGCGCCGACCCCGATGCGCTTCCGGTCTATGTGGGCTCTCACCTCGACACCCAACCGACAGGCGGCAAGTATGACGGCGTTCTGGGCGTGCTCGGCGCGCTGGAAATCGTGCGCACGCTCAATGACCTTGGCATCAAAACCAAGCACCCGATCGTCGTGACCAACTGGACCAATGAGGAAGGCACGCGATTTGCCCCCGCGATGCTGGCCTCGGGCGTCTTCGCCGGCGTCCACGAACAGGACTGGGCCGAGGACCGCAAGGATGCCGAGGGCAAGCGCTTCGGAGACGAGTTGGACCGCATCGGCTGGCGCGGCGACGAAGAGGTGGGCGCGCGCAAGATGCACGCCTTTTTCGAGCTGCATATCGAACAGGGCCCGATCCTCGAAGCCGAGGGCAAGGATGTGGGTGTGGTCACCCACGGGCAGGGGCTCAGCTGGACACAGGTAACGATCACCGGCAAGGAGAGCCATACCGGCTCCACCCCCATGCCGATGCGGAAGAATGCGGGGCTGGCCATGGCGCGCGTGCTGGAACTGGTCGACGAGATCGCCCTGTCGCACGCGCCCGACGCGGTTGGCGCCGCCGGCCATATCGACATCTACCCCAATTCGCGCAACGTGATCCCCGGCAAGGCCGTGTTCACGGTCGATTTCCGCTCGCCCCAGCTTGAGGTGATCCAGGACATGGTCAGCCGCATGAAAGAGGGCGCGCAGAAGATCTGCGCCGACATGGGCTGCGAGGTGGAATTCGAGAAGGCCGGCGGCTTCGACCCGGTCGAATTCGACGAAACCTGCGTGACCGCCGTGCGCAACGCCGCCGAACGGCTGGGCTATTCCCACCGCAACCTCGTCTCGGGCGCG
>JAUIBJ010000069.1 GCA_030428025.1 Alphaproteobacteria bacterium | reverse complement strand
CGCGCCATCTGGCCCGGTTCGCGCTCGGCGACCGGCGTGGCGGGGTCGTCGTCGCCCTTCGGACGGGCGCGTTTCTCCGCATTGGCGTCTGGTTTCTTGTCGTTGGATGACATGAATGTCCTCCTTTCATCCGAAGGTCAACGCGTGGACCCCGCGGCTTGTTCCCGTATTGCACCGCTCGGCGCGCACCTCTATATGCGCGCTCATGCTCGACGTGACGCCCAACCGCCCCGATCTGCCGCCCGAGATTGCGCGGCGGCGCACATTTGCGATCATCTCGCATCCCGATGCCGGCAAGACCACGCTGACCGAGAAGTTCCTGCTGTTCGGCGGCGCGATCCAGATGGCCGGCCAGGTGCGCGCAAAGGGCGAGGCGCGGCGCACGCGCTCGGACTTCATGCAGATGGAGAAGGACCGTGGCATTTCCGTCTCGGCATCGGCAATGTCATTCGATTTCAAACACTTCCGGTTCAATCTTGTGGACACGCCCGGCCATAGCGACTTCTCGGAGGACACCTATCGCACGCTGACCGCCGTCGATGCGGCGATCATGGTGATCGACGGCGCCAAGGGCGTGGAAAGCCAGACCCGGAAGCTATTCGAGGTCTGCCGGCTGCGCGATCTACCGATCCTGACCTTCTGCAACAAGATGGATCGAGAAAGCCGCGACACCTTCGACATCATCGACGAGATTCAGGAAAACCTGGCCATCGACGTCACCCCGGCGAGCTGGCCCATAGGCATGGGGCGCGAGTTCGTCGGCTGCTACGACATGCTGAACGACCGGCTGGAGCTGATGGACCGCGCCGACCGCAACCGGGTGGCGGAAACCATCGAGATCGCCGGGCTGGACGACCCGAATCTGGCCGAACACGTGCCCGCGAACCTTGTCGACCAGCTGCGCGAAGAGGTCGAGATGGCGCGAGAGCTTCTGCCCGCGCTCGACCCGCAATCGGTGCTGGAAGGGCATATGACGCCCATCTGGTTCGGCTCCGCCATCAACTCCTTCGGGGTCAAGGAACTGATGGAGGGGATCGGCGCCTATGGCCCCGAGCCGCAACCGCAATCGGCCGTGCCGCGTCAGATTTCCCCAGAGGAATCAAAGGTTACCGGCTTTGTCTTCAAGGTGCAGGCGAACATGGACCCAAAGCATCGCGACCGGGTGGCCTTCGTACGAATGGCCTCGGGCCACTTCAGGCGGGGCATGAAGCTGACCCATGTGCGCTCGAAGAAGCCGATGACCGTCTCGGCGCCTGTGCTCTTCCTCGCCTCCGACCGGGAACTGGCCGAAGAGGCCTGGGCGGGCGACATCATCGGCATTCCCAACCACGGGCAGCTGCGCATCGGCGACACGCTGACCGAGGGCGAGGCCCTGCGCGTCACCGGCATTCCCTCCTTCGCGCCGGAACTTCTGCAGACCTGCCGGGCGGGCGACCCGATGAAGGCCAAGCATCTGGAAAAGGCGCTGATGCAATTCGCCGAAGAAGGCGCCGCCAAGGTCTTCAAGCCCGCCTTCGGCTCGGGCTTCATTGTCGGTGTGGTCGGGGCCTTGCAATTCGAGGTGCTGGGCAGCCGGATCGAACAGGAATACGGGCTTCCCGTGCGCTTCGAGGCGTCACAGTTCACTTCCGCCAGATGGGTGAACGGCGACCGGCAGGCCATTGACAAGTTTATCAATTCCAACAAACAGCACATCGCCCACGACCATGACGGCGATGTGGTTTACCTCACCCGTCTGCAATGGGATATCGACCGCATCGAGCGCGATTACCCGGATATCCGGCTCTCTGCCACCAAGGAAATGATGGCCTGAGCCGGGTCCGGCGGCCGGTCAGGCCAGATCCGCGCGCATCGTGATTTCGGCACCGGCCAGCAGTTTCGACACCGGACAGTTCTCCTTGGCCTTCTCCGCGGCCTCGGCGAAATCCTCTTCCGACATGCCCGGCACGGTCGCCGTCACATCGAGATGCACCCTGGTAATGGCGAAACCGCCCTCGACCTCTTCCAGCCCGACCGTCGCGCGCGTCTCTATCTTGTCGGGCGTCCGGTCCTTCTCGCCCAGGATCATCGACAGCGCCATGGAAAAGCACCCCGCATGGGCGGCGCCGATCAACTCCTCGGGGTTGGTGCCCGTCTGGCCTTCGAACCGTGTATTGAAGCCATAGGGCTGATCGCTGAGCGCGCCCGACTGGGTCGAGACATGGCCCGTCCCCTTTTTCAATGTGCCTTCCCAGCGGGCCGATCCTGTCTTCTCGATCATCGTGGTCGCTCCTTCGCGTCGCTTGTTGTGAACACAGGACAGGTCAACGCGCGTGCACCGAACGAAGTTCCCCTTGGCCCTTGCACAGGCGCCCGCGCCGCCGCATTCTTCGGCCCATGAGCAGCCTTCCCACCTGGGGCGTGGTCTCGACCATCAAGGCCCCGGCCACCGACATCCTGAATTTCGCCGCCCATCACCTCGATCTGGGGGCGCAACGGATGCACATCTATCTCGACGCGGACAATGCGGAGGCGCGCGCGGCGCTCAAGGCCCATCCCAAATGCCGCGTCACCGTGACCGATGCCGCCTATTGGGCCCGGCGCAACGGCCGGCCCGACGCCCACCAGCCCCGGCAGACGGCCAACGCCACCCATTGCTACAACCGCCGCCCGCAGGTGGACTGGCTGCTGCATGTCGACGTGGACGAGTTCCTGTGGCCCGACCGACCCGTGGCCGAGCAACTGGCCGCCCTGCCCGCCGAAACCCGCAGCGCCCGCGTCCGGCCTGTCGAGGCGCTGGCCCCCGACCCCGACGACCCGCCGCCCGACGGCCAGATCTGGTGCAAGGGCCATGACCGACACCAGGGCGCGCGCCGTGCCCAGACCAACGAGATCTACCCCACCTACGGCGACCATCTGAACGGCGGCTTCCTCAGCCACGTGGCCGGCAAGGTCTTTGTCCGGACCGGGCTCGACAAGGTGTCGCTGCGCATCCACAACGCCTTCTTCGACCGGGTGCAGGACCCCGACCCGGCGCGTCTCGACGACATGCGCCTCGTGCATCTGCATGCCCATAGCTGGACGCACTGGCAGCAGACCTATCGCTTTCGCATGGCGCAAGGCTCCTATCGCGACAGCCTGCGGGCCGCGCCGATGCCGGATGGAATCGCCCTGACCATGAACCAGTTGTTTTCCATGCTGGAGGAGGACGGCGGCGAGGCCGCGCTGGCCGCCTTCTATCGCGAGGTGTGCACCGCCACGCCCGACCTGCGGGCGCGGCTGGAGAAATATGGCCATCTGCACGCAATTCGGCTGGATCTCGACTTCAAACGCCGAAAACACTTCCCATATTCAGGATAATTGGTGCCGATACGGAAACAATGCCAATCAAGCGTGCAATAATGTCCCGTCCGGTGACGCACGCATTGACCATCCCCCCGATGATTCGGTAAAGCCGGGCACGATGACAGGGCAACCCGCATACGTTCGGGTGGCAATCGGCCCTGTCGATGACGAGACGGCGGGCCATAAGGTGTCCGCAGTAGATGGACACATATGACCAAATTTTCTGATCTGAACCTCAACCCGAAGGTGCTGAAAGCCGTGGAAGAAGCGGGCTATGAAACGCCCACCCCCATCCAGGCCGGTGCCATTCCCCCCGCCCTCGAAGGCCGCGACGTGCTGGGCATCGCCCAGACCGGCACCGGCAAGACCGCGGGCTTCACGCTGCCGATGCTGTCGCTTCTGGCCCGCGGCCGCGCCCGCGCACGGATGCCGCGCAGCCTTGTGCTCTGCCCCACGCGGGAACTCGCCGCGCAGGTGGCCGAGAATTTCGATACCTATTCGAAATATCTCAAGCTCACCCGGGCGCTGCTGATTGGCGGGGTCAGCTTCAAGGAACAGGAAGCGATCATCGACAAGGGCGTCGATGTGCTGATCGCCACGCCGGGCCGGTTGCTCGACCATTTCGAACGCGGCAAGCTGATCCTTTCGGACGTCAAGGTGATGGTGGTGGACGAGGCCGACCGGATGCTCGACATGGGCTTCATTCCCGATATCGAGCGCATCTTCGGCCTGACCCCCTTCACCCGGCAGACGCTCTTCTTCTCGGCCACCATGGCGGCAGAGATCGAGCGCATCACCAACACCTTCCTGCAGAACCCCGAGCGTATCGAGGTGGCCCGCCAGGCCACCGCGTCCGAGACGATCGACCAGGCGGTGGTGATGTTCAAACCCTCGCGCCGCGACAAGGCCGACAGCGAGAAACGCGCGCTTCTGCGGGCGGTGATCGACGGCGAGGGCGAAAAGCTGACCAACGCCATCATCTTCTGCAACCGCAAGACGGATGTGGATATCGTCGCGAAATCGCTGAAGACGCACGGTTATGACGCCGCGCCGATCCATGGCGATCTGGATCAGAGCCAGCGCACGCGCACGCTCGACGGGTTCCGCTCGGGCACGCTGAAGCTGCTCATCGCCTCCGACGTGGCCGCCCGCGGGCTCGATATTCCGGCGGTGAGCCACGTGCTCAATTTCGACGTGCCGGGCCATGCCGAGGATTACGTCCACCGCATCGGACGCACCGGCCGCGCGGGCCGGGCAGGCAAGGCGATCACGCTGTGCGGAAGCCGTGACGAAAAGGCGCTCGACGCGGTCGAGAAGCTGATCCAGAAGCCCATTCCGCGGATGGAGAACCCGCTGGGACAGGCACCGGAATCCCCCGAAGCAGAGGCAGTGGAAAAGCCCAAACCCTCGCGCAGCAGCGCCAGCCGTTCGCGCCGGAAAACCGACGTGCCCGAGGATCCGCCTGCGGCAAAGCCCGAGGTGACGGAAGAGGCACCCCGCAGCCACAGCCGCGGCAAGAGGGACGACGACAACAAGGTCGTGGGCATGGGCGACCACCTGCCCCAGTTCATCGCGCTGAGCTTTGCGGAGCGCCGGGCAAGCTGATCCTCGGCGCTCGCAAGGACGCGAGGGGCGGATCAGTCGATATACGCGTCCGCCCGAAGCCCCGCCCGTTCCAGATGGATCGGCAGCACCCGGCCATAGAGCTGCCGGGTGCGTTCCGGGGCGCCCACCATGTCAGGCTCTTCCACATATGAAAAGATCGCCACATAGCGTCGCGTCGGCCCCTTCAACGGCGCCACCCGGTGCAGCGAGTAGCGACCCCTGAAAAGCTGCAGGTCGCCCGGGTGCAGGTTGAGCACCTTCACCTTGTCCGACGTTCCGTCGAGAACACGCGTGACCTCTTCGAAATTCTCGCCGTCCTGACGGATCATCGGCGCGTATTCGAATGCGCCCCCCTCTTCGGCATTCTGGATCGCCAGCGTCACGGTGAAATTGTTGGTGTCGAAATGCCACGGGAATCCGTTGCCCTCTTCGGCCATGTTGATGATCACATCGGCCAGCGGATCGGCATAGCGGAAGAACCGCTCTTCCTGCAGGCAATCCTGGATGAACCGGTCGAAGCCCGGAGCATCGTGGATCGTCCGCAACGCACCCGCAGGGGCGAAATTGTCTGCCGGGATGAAGCTGTTGGAGCGGTCGAAGAATCGCCGGCGCGGGTCGTCCTCGGGCAGTTCGGGATTGTCGGCGGTGAAATAGACATTGGTGCGGTTAAAGGAGCGGAAACCGTGGGGCGCCGCGCTGTCGGCCTCCTCGGTCAGACGCCCGATCGCCACCGGCGTCAGGAAGGATCGCAGCACCGCACAGCCATCGCGCGCCAGATCGGCGCGCACCCGCTCCACCACCGCATCGCGGCGGGGCCCGTCCCTGTTGATCGGGTATGTCTCGAGATCGATCAGCGCCGCCGCATCCAGAGCCATGCGAGCCTCCCATGCCTTTGACAAAGCTAAAGGCCGGCGCAGCTCCGCTCGCGCGCCTGTTTGCGACACGCGGTGCGGCGGTTTTCGCCGCTTACTCGGTCAGCCGACTGATGATCACCGTCACCTCGGGACGCTTGCCGATCTCGGAAATGGCCGTCTGCCGCGCCACCTTCCGCAGCCCCTCTTCCAGCTTGTCATCATCGGCCAGGGTCTTAGCCCCGGCGCGGCCCATGAACTGGCTCAAATCCTCTTCCAGCACCTCCACAAGCGGCGCGCGGCTGCTGCCCGTCTCGGCGAGCCCCCGGACCTCGCACCACGGCTCGCCCAGCGGCTCGTCCTCCTCGTCGAGGATGACGTTGATCAGCACATGGCCGTTGAGCGCCATGCGGATGCGGTCGCGCACCACCCCGTCCAGCGCGCCGACCTGCACCTGCCCGTCCAGATAGACCCGGCCGGTTTCCACGTGATCCACCACCGACGGGCTTGCGTCCGACAGCGCCACCATCGTGCCGTTCGGAGCAAGAACACCCTCGAACCCGTTGGATTTGGCAAGCTTTACGTGCTCGCGCAGATGCCGGTGCTCGCCGTGCATCGGCACCACGGCGCGCGGGGCGATCAGACGATGCAGCCGTTCAAGGTCGGGCCGGTTGGCATGGCCCGAGACATGGTAGCGCCCGCTGGAATCGTCGATCACCTCGACGCCCATCTCGCTGAACTGGTTCATGATCCGGATGACCCCCCGTTCGTTGCCGGGGATGGTCTTGGACGAGAAGAGGAATGTGTCGCCCGGCTTCAGCTCGATGCCGTTATACTTGCCCTGCGCGAGCTGGGCGCTTGCCGCACGGCGTTCGCCCTGGCTGCCGGTCACGATGAGCATCAGGTTCTCGCGCGGCAGATCCTTGGCATCCTCCGGGCCGATGGTGCGCGGGAAGTCGGTCAGCACGCCGGTCTCGACCGCGGCCTCGATCATCCGCCGCATGGCACGCCCCATCAGACAGACCGACCGGCCGCAACGCTCGGCCGCCTCGGCCAGGGTCTTCACCCGTGCCACATTGCTGGCAAAGGTGGTGGCCACGAACATGCCCTTGGCCCCGGCGATCAACGCTTCTATCTCGGGGCCGAGGCTGCTTTCCGACCGGCCCTCATGCGGGCTGAAGACATTGGTGGAATCGCATGCCAGCGCCAGCACACCCGGCTCGGCCAGCGAGGCCCAGAGCGCCTCGTCGAAGGCCTCGCCCACCACAGGATCGCGGTCCATCTTGAAATCGGCCGAATGGACGACGCGGCCAAGCGGCGTGTCGATCACCAGCCCGGAGCTTTCCGGGATCGAATGCGAGATCGGCACGAACCCCACGCGGAACGGCCCTGCCTCTACCGTCTCGGGCCAGGGGCTGGCGGTCTGCACCGCTTGCGGCGCATGGCCCCGCTCTTCCATCTTGGTGCGCGCGATATGTGCGGTGAAGGCTCGGGCAAAGACAGGCACGCCGAGCCGGTCATAGAAATGCGCCACCGCACCCACGTGATCCTCGTGCGCATGGGTGATGAACACCGCCTCCAGCCGGTCCCGCCGCTCGGCCAGCCACTGGATATCCGGGAAGATCAGGTCGACGCCGGGGGTTCCGTCCATGTCCGGGAAAGTCACGCCCAGATCGACGAGGATCAACCGCTCCTTGCCTGGCGCCCCCACCCCGTAGACATAGGCATTCATCCCGATTTCGCCGGCCCCGCCAAGCGGGAGGTAGATCAGCCGTTCCTTGCTCATTCCGCCTCAGCCTTTCTGGTTATAGGCATGGATCACGGTCAGCCCATGCATCGTCAAATCGTCTTCCAGCGCATCGAACAACTCGACCGTTTCGTTGAATAGTGGTGCCAGACCGCCGGTGCCGATGATCTTCATCGGGCGGTCCCGTTCTGCCTTGATCCGCGCGCAGCATTCCTTGACCAGGCCGACATAGCCCCAGAACACGCCCGATTGCATGCACTCCACCGTGTTGGTGCCGATCACCTTCTGCGGCTTCGATATGTCAATATGCGGCAGGGCCGCCGCCGCCATGTGCAGCGCCTCGAGGCTCAGGTTCACCCCCGGCGCGATCACGCCGCCCACATAGGCCCCGTCGCGATCGACCACGTCGAAGGTGGTGGCGGTTCCGAAATCCACCACGATCAGGTCGCCGCCATGCCGGTCATAGGCACCGGCGGCATTGACCAGCCGGTCGGGCCCCACCTGCGTGCCCGCATCCACCCGGGGCGGCACCGGCAGGTCGCAGTCCGGCTTGCCCACCACCAGCGGGCGGCAGCCGAAGAAGCGGTCGGCGAAGACCCGCAGGTTGAAGACCACACGCGGCACGGTCGAGGAGATGATCACGTCGGTGATGTCGAGCGAGATGCCGTAATGCTTCACCAGCGTCGAGAACCAGGTGAAATAGGCGTCCGCCGTACGGGCGTGGTGGGTCGACGTCCTGAGCGTGCACAGGAACGTCTTGCCGTCCCAGATCGCGAAGACGGTGTTGGTGTTGCCGCAGTCAATCGCCAGAAGCATCGCCCGGCCCCCCGATGATCAGAAGAAGATTTCGGCCGCCGGAATGGCCTGCCGCGTGTCGCGCGTCAATAGAACAAGATTGCCGGCCTCGTCCACCGTCTCGAACATGCCGGTCACCTCGGTCCTGCCGGTGCGCGCGGTGATGGTCTGGCCCAGCCGCGCCGCCCGGTCGAGCCAGGCCCGGCGGATGGGGGCAAAACCCTGGGTGGTGAAGAGCGTCTCGCAGGCGGCGTAGGCGGGCGCGAGAAGGTTCAGGAAATCCTCCTGCGTCACCCGGGCCCCGGTCTCGGACAGAAGCGAGACCGGGCGCAGGGCGCCGGGTTCCACCTCGTCCGCCGCCGGCGCGTGGATCAGGTTGACCCCGATCCCGATCACCAGCGGCAGGCGCCGCGCGCCCTGCCCGCCGCTTTCCAGAAGGATGCCCGCCAGCTTGCCACCGTTCAGCAGCACGTCATTGGGCCATTTGAGCGTGAACCCCTCGGGCCGGCCGGTCACCGCCACCAGCGCGTCGAACAGTGCCAGCGACGCCACGAAGGACCGCAGCGCCACCTGGTCGGGCGGCTCGGTCGGCTGCAGCACGAGCGAGGCCGCGAAATTGCCCTCCGGGTTGGCCCAGGGCCGCCCCCGGCGCCCGCGCGCCGCCGTCTGGCGCAGCGCCATGATCCATTCGGGGCCGGCAAGCGTATCCGCCAGCCGCGCCGCCTCGGCATTGGTGCTGTCCACCTCTGCCAGCACGCGCCGTCCGTACCCCTCTGGCCAGCCCGGCACGTTCATCTTGCCCAACATTCTCCCGCCGGAGGCATTCCCCGGCGAGATGTGCGGGCGAGGTCAGTTGACAAGGGTCGCTGCCGCCGCCTGCGCCATGCCCTCGACGCCGAACATGTTGACGATGCCCAAAAGCATGATCGCGGCCGAGGCCATCAGGAAGCCCCACAGCACGGGCGAGCGGCCCGTCTCCAGCGCCTCGCGCTCCTCGCCGAAATACATGTAATAGACGATGCGCAGATAGTAGAAGGCGCCGATGACGCTGGCCACCACGCCGGCCACCGCCAGCCACACGAGACCCCCCTCATAGGCCGCGCGCAGCACGTAGAGCTTGCCGAAGAAGCCCAGCAGCGGCGGCACGCCGGCGAGGCTGAAGAGAAGGATCAGCATCGCCATCGCCCGGCCCGGCTGGGCCCTGGAATACATGTTCAGGCTGGCGATCTCGGTCACCGGCTGGCCGTCGCGCTCCATGCTGAGGATGAAGGCGAAGGTGCCCACGTTCATGGTGATGTAGATCGCCATATAGACCAGCATCGCCTGAACGCCGAAGACGGTGCCCGAGGCCAGCCCCATCAGCGCATAGCCCATATGCGCGATCGAGGAATAGGCCATCAGCCGCTTGATGTCGGTCTGCCCGATCGCGGCGACGGCGCCGAGGAACATCGACAGAAGCGACAGCACCGCAATCACCTGCTGCCAGTCGGCGACGATGCCGCCGAAGGCATCATGCACCACGCGCGCCAGAAGCCCCATCGCCGCCATCTTGGGGGCGGTTGCAAAAAAGGCCGTCACCGGCGTCGGCGCGCCCTGATAG
>JAUIBJ010000760.1 GCA_030428025.1 Alphaproteobacteria bacterium | reverse complement strand
AATGCGGTGCTGCCGGCCATCAGGGCCGCGCTGGCCGAAAAGCCCGTCGAGGGCAGGATCACGCTTTCGGGCTACGAGGGCAGCGAGCTTCTGGTTGCGCGGCTGCTGATCGAAAGCGGGGCGGAGGTGCCCTATGTCGGCACCGCCTGCGCGAAATCGCCCTGGTCGCAGGCCGATGCCGAATGGCTTGTCGCGCGAGGCACCCACGTCAATTTCCGCGCCTCGCTGGAAGAGGATTGCGCCGCGATGGAAGGCATTGCGCCGGACCTGGCGATCGGCACCACGCCCGTGGTGCAGAAGGCCAAGGAACTGGCCATTCCGGCGCTATACTTCACCAACCTCATATCGGCGCGCCCGCTGATGGGCCCGGCCGGTGCGGGCAGCCTGGCCGACGTGGTCAATGCCGCGATCGCCGGGAAGGCGCGGATGGAACGGATGCGCGAATTCTTCGAGGGCGTCGGCACCGGCGACACGGCGGGTGTCTGGGAAGGCGAGCCGAATCTGCGCGAGGATTTCCGCGCGCTCAACCAGAAGAAACTCGACAAGCAGGCACGCGCCCGCAAGGCGCAGGAGATGATCTGATGGGGTCGAACCGGACATACCGGGCTGTCGGCATAGTGTCGGTATCGCGTCGGTCCCGCGTCGGTGCGAAAGGCGGTGCGTCATGCTGATCCAGGATCATGACCGGGCTGGCGGTTACTGGGGGGCTGTCTATGCCTTCTGTGCCGTCAAGGGCCTGCAGGTGGTGATCGACGGGCCGGTGGGCTGCGAGAACCTGCCGGTGACGTCGGTGTTGCATTACACCGATGCCTTGCCGCCGCATGAACTGCCCATCGTGGTCACGGGCCTGGGAGAGGAAGAACTGGGCCGCGAGGGCACCGAAGGCGCGATGAAACGCGCCTGGGAGGTGCTGGACCCGGCTCTGCCCGCGGTCGTGGTGACCGGGTCCATCGCCGAGATGATCGGCGGCGGCGTGACCCCTCAGGGCACGTCCCTGCAACGGTTCCTGCCGCGCACCATCGACGAGGACCAGTGGGAAGCCGCGGACCGGGCGATGACCTGGCTTTTCACCGAATTCGGCATGACCAAGGGCCGGATGCCGAAAGAGAAAAAACGCGAAGACGGCGCAGCGCCCCGCGTCAACATCCTCGGTCCGATGTACGGCACGTTCAACATGCCCTCCGATCTTGCCGAGATCCGGCGGCTGGTGGAAGGCATCGGCGCCGAGGTGAACATGGTGATGCCATTGGGCGCCCATCTTGCCGAGATGCGCGACCTGGTGAATGCGGACGTGAATATCTGCATGTATCGCGAATTCGGACGCGGCCTGTGCGAGCTGCTCGACAAGCCCTACATGCAGGCGCCGCTCGGCATCGATTCGACCACACGGTTCCTGCGCAAGCTCGGCGAGTTGCTGGGGCTCGACCCGGAACCCTTCATCGCGCGCGAGAAGCATTCGACGATCAAGCCCGTCTGGGACCTGTGGCGGTCGGTGACGCAGGATTTCTTCGCAACCGCCTCTTTCGGGATCGTCGCCAACGAGACCTATGCGCGCGGCATCCGCCATTTCCTCGAAGGCGATCTGGGCCTGCCCTGCGCCTTCGCCGTGGCCCGCTCTGCCGGAACCAAGACGAATAACGAAGAGGTGCGCGCCCTGGTGCGCCGGCACCGCCCGCTGATCCTGATGGGCTCGGTCAACGAAAAGATGTATCTCGCCGAACTCGGATCGGGGCGCGGGCCGCAGCCCGCCTTCATTCCGGCCAGCTTCCCCGGCGCCGCGATCCGCCGTCATACCGGCACGCCGATGATGGGCTATGCCGGCGCCACATATCTTCTGCAGGAAGTCTGCAACGGTCTTTTCGACGCCCTGTTCCATATCCTGCCGCTGGGCTCGGAGATGGATGCCAGCGCGGCCACCGCCACGCCGCTGCGGCGCAATTTCCCGTGGGATGCAGACGCGCAGGCCGAGCTTGACCGCATCGTCGCGACC
>JAUIBJ010000068.1 GCA_030428025.1 Alphaproteobacteria bacterium | reverse complement strand
CGCAGGACGACGGTCCCGTCACCGCCGACATGGAAGCGGACGTGGTCGTCATCGGCTCGGGCTATACCGGGCTGAGCACCGCGATCCACCTGGCCAAGGATCACGGCATGCAGCCGGTGGTCCTGGAGGCCAACAGCGTCGCCTGGGGCTGCTCCACCCGCAATGGCGGGCAGGCGCAGATCTCGTCGGGCCGCCTCAAGCGGTCGCAATGGATCAAGCGCTGGGGCGTCGACGTGGCGCGCGGCATGCACCGCGAGGTCTCCGAAGCGTTCGAGCTGTTCAACGACCTGATCCAGGATGACGACATCAACTGCGATCCGCAGCCGGGTGGGCATTACTACATCGCCCACCGCGACAAGGTCATGGCCGGCCTCAAGAGCGAATGCGCGGTGCTGAACGACACGTTCGGCTATGGCGCCAGGATCCTGTCGCGCGAGGAACTGCACGAGAACCATGTGCGCGATCAGGAAGCCGCCGGCGCCCTGTGGGAGCCGGACGGAACCTGCATCCATGCCGCCAAGCTGGCCTATGGGTATCTGCGCATGGCGCGGCGCCTCGGTGCGCGGGTCCATACCGCAAGCCCGGTGATGGGGTGGCAGCGGCAGGGCGCATGGCATTACCTGCGCACGCCCGGCGGTATCGTCAAGACGAAGTCCGTGGCCATCGCCACCGCCGGCTATACCCCGGTGGGTCTGCACAAGCGCACGAAGCATCGCCTGATGCCGATCCTGTCCAACTCGATGGTGACGCGCCCGCTGACGCAGTCGGAACTGGAGGAATGCGGCATCCAGGTGATGTCTCCGCTGACCGACACAAGGACGCTGCGGCATTACTACCGCCTGCTGCCGGACAACCGGGTGCAGATCGGCAGCCGCAGCGCACTGACCGGCCGCGATGCCGAGAACCAGAAACATCTGGACATGCTGCGCATTGGGCTGGCCCGCAAGTTTCCGGCGCTCGAGGGGATCAGCCTCGATTATTCCTGGTGGGGCTGGGTCGATGTGAGCCACGACATGATGCCGCGCATCGTTCAACCCGATGACAAGACGCGGATCTTCTACGCGATGGGCTATGGCGGCAACGGGGTGATGTATTCGGCCCAGGCCGGGCGGCGCATGGCGCAACTCGTCGCGGGCGAAAAGACTGCGGCGTTCGATCTGCCGATCTTCACCTCGCCGCTGCCCAGCCATGGCGTTCTGACCCCGTTCCGCCGCCTCGGCCAGCGGTTCGCCTATACCTGGTACTATCTGAAAGACGAAATCATCTGACGCGTCCCCGACCGGGACAATCACGAAAAAACAAGGAGTTACCACCATGAAGATGACGACCGAAGAAGCGTTTGTGAAGGTTTTGCAGCGGCACGGTGTGCGGCATGCGTTCGGGATCATCGGCTCGGCGATGATGCCGATTTCCGACCTGTTTCCGTCCGCCGGCGTGACCTTCTGGGATTGTGCGCATGAAGGCAGCGCCGGGATGATGGCCGATGGCTATACCCGCGCCACCGGCGAGATGAGCATGATGATCGCCCAGAACGGCCCCGGCATCACCAATTTCGTCACCGCCGTGAAGACCGCCTACTGGAACCACACGCCGCTCTTGCTGGTGACGCCGCAGGCCGCCAACAAGACCATCGGGCAGGGCGGGTTCCAGGAAGTCGAGCAGATGAAACTGTTCGAGGACATGGTCGCCTACCAGGAGGAGGTCCGCGATCCTTCGCGCGTGGCCGAGGTGCTGACCCGCGTGATCGCCCAGGCCAAGCGCCTGTCCGGCCCCGCCCAGATCAACATCCCGCGTGATTTCTGGACCCAGGTGGTCGATATCGAGATCCCCGATCCGATCGTGTTCGAGGCGTCGCCCGGCGGCGAGAATTCGGTCGCCGAGGCCGCCCGCCTGCTGTCGGACGCCAAAAACCCGGTGATCCTGAACGGCGCCGGCGTGGTGCTGAGCCCGGGCGGCATCGACGCCTCCAGGGCGCTGGCCGAGCGGCTCGACGCGCCGGTCTGCGTCGGCTACCAGCACAACGACGCGTTTCCCGGCAACCACCCTCTCTTTGCCGGGCCGCTGGGCTATAACGGCTCCAAGGCGGGCATGGAACTGATCCGCGACGCCGACGTGGTGCTGTGTCTCGGCACGCGGTTGAACCCGTTCTCGACCCTGCCGGGCTATGGCATCGAGTACTGGCCGGCGGATGCGAAAATCATCCAGGTCGACATCAACCCCGACCGGATCGGCCTGACCAAGAAGGTCAGCGTCGGCATCGTCGGCGACGCCGCCAAGGTGGCGCGCGGCATCCTCGCGCAACTGGCCGACACGGCGGGCGACGCGGGCCGGGCCGACCGCAAGGCGAAGATCGCCGAGACCAAGAGCCGCTGGGCGCAGGAACTGACCTCGCTCGATCACGAGAACGACGATCCCGGCACCACCTGGAACGAGCGCGCCCGCGCCGCCAAGCCCGACTGGATGAGCCCGCGCATGGCGTGGCGCGCGATCCAGGCGGCGCTGCCCAAGGAGGCGATCATCAGCTCCGACATCGGCAACAACTGCGCCATCGGCAACGCCTACCCGTCGTTCGAGGAAGGGCGCAAATACCTGGCGCCGGGTCTCTTCGGGCCTTGCGGCTATGGTCTGCCGGCGATCGTTGGTGCCAAGATCGGCTGCCCGGACGTGCCCGTGGTGGGGTTTGCCGGCGACGGCGCCTTCGGCATCGCGGTCAACGAACTGACCGCCATCGGCCGGGGCGAGTGGCCCGCGATCACCCAGATCGTCTTCCGCAACTACCAGTGGGGCGCGGAGAAGCGCAACTCGACGCTGTGGTTTGACGACAACTTCGTCGGCACCGAACTGGACGAGCAGGTCAGCTATGCCGGCATCGCCCAGGCCTGCGGCCTGAAAGGCGTCGTCGCCCGCACCATGGAAGAACTGACCGCCGCGCTTGACCAGGCGATCAAGGACCAGAAGGCCGGCAAGACCACCCTCATCGAGGCGATGATCAACCAGGAACTCGGCGACCCCTTCCGCCGCGACGCCATGAAAAAACCCGTCGCCGTCGCCGGCATCAACGCCAACGACATGCGCCCGGATGCGGGTGCATTGGCGGCCGAGTAAACCTTTCGGTCCCGGCCTCGGAGCGAGGCCGGGACCGAACCCCTTTTTCCCAGCGAGGTGTGACATGCAAATGGCTCTGGCCCCGAAAGCGGCATACGCGACCCTGCGCGAGTCGCTGCACTCCCGTATGCCGGGCTTCCTGGTGGCAGCGGTCATCGCGATCTCGGCGCAGTTCATTTCCGAACATTACGGCGCGCCCGCGATGCTGATGGCGTTGTTGCTGGGGATCGCGTTCCACTTCCTCGCCGAGGAAGGCCCGTGCAAGCCGGGCATCGAATTCACCGCGCGCACGGTGCTGCGCATCGGCGTCGCGCTTCTGGGCGTGCGGATCAGCGCCGAACTGATGATCGGACTGGGCGCCGACCTGATCGGCCTGGTGATCGCCGGCGTGGTTCTGACCATCGGCTTCGGCCTGCTGGGGGCGCGGCTGTTGGGCCGGGGCTGGCGGTTCGGCCTGTTGACCGGCGGTTCGGTCGCGATCTGCGGCGCTTCGGCGGCGATGGCGATCTCCGCGGTTCTGCCGCGCAACGAACATTCCGAACGCAACCTGATCTTCACTGTGCTGTCGGTCACGGTGCTGTCCACCGTGGCGATGATCGCCTATCCGATCCTCGCCCAGACCTTCGCCTTCACCGACGAGGTGGCGGGCGTGTTCCTGGGCGGCACCATCCATGACGTGGCGCAGGTGGTCGGGGCCGGGTTCTCGGTCTCCGAGGAAACCGGCGAAGTCGCCACGCTCGTCAAGCTGATCCGCGTCGCGATGCTGGCCCCGGTGGTCCTCGTGATCTCGCTGGTCGTCCGCCGCTATGTGCAGGAGGGCGAAACCGACGGAAAGCGGCCGCCGCTCTTGCCCTTCTTCGTCATCGGCTTCCTGTTCTTCGCGACGCTGAATTCGTTCGGGCTGATCCCGGCCGTGGTGTCGGACGCAATGTCCAGCCTGTCGCGGTGGGCGCTGCTGATCTCCATCGCGGCGGTCGGCATGAAGACCTCGCTCAAGCGCATCCTGGACGTGGGCGGGCAGGCGATCTTTCTGATCGTGGCGGAAACCATCTTCATCGCGCTGCTGGTGCTGGCCGGCGTGGCGCTGCTTGGACACTGAGGAGACACCGGATGAAACCCCTTGAAATGCTGCTTGTAAACGCCGCCAAGTCGGAACGCCTGATCGTGCTCAGCGAAGGCTCCGATCCGCGCGTCATCGAGGCCGCGATCGATGCCCGTGCCAGGCGGATCGCGCGGCTGATCCTGGTCGGTCCCCGCGCCGAGGTCGAGGCCGGATTTGCCGCCGCCGGGCACGAGATCGTGCCGGGGATCGAGATCCACGACCCGGTCTCTTCGCCCCTGTGCGACACGCTGGCATACCTTTACTACGAGAAACGCAAGCGCAAGGGGGTCACGCCTGAACTGGCGCGCGAAGCGGTGTGCGATCCGCACGTCTACGCCGCGGCGCTGGTCGCGGCGGGCCATGCCGATGGCACCATCGGCGGCGCCGTCGCGCCGACCGCCGATATCGTGCGCACCGCGATCCAGGTGATCGGTCCGCACAAGAACGCCAACCTGGTGTCGAGCTTCTTCCTGATGCTGTTCTGTGCCAGCCACCACACCAAGAAGGGCGCGCATGTCTTCGCCGACAGCGGGCTGGTCATCGATCCGGACGCGGCCGAGATGGCGATGATCGCCGGTGCCTCGGCGCAGTCGCTGCGCGACCTGACCGGCGAGACGCCGCGTGTGGCCATGCTGTCCTTTTCCACCCGCGGCAGTGCAAGCCATACGTCGGTGTCCAAGGTGGTCGAGGCCACGGCCCGCGCCAAGGCGGCCTATCCGAACCTTCTGATCGACGGGGAATTGCAGTTCGATGCGGCGTTCGAACCTGGCGTGGCTTCGGCCAAGGCGGCGGATTCCCCGCTCAAGGGTGAGGCCAACGTCTTCATCTTTCCCAACCTTGAAAGTGGCAACATCGCCTACAAGATCGCCCAGCGGATTGGCGGCGCGGTGGCCATCGGCCCGATCCTGCAAGGGCTGGCGAAACCTGCCAACGACCTGTCGCGGGGCTGTTCGGCCGAGGACATCCTGCACATGATCGCGGTCACCGCGGCACAGGCGGACGCGTCGCACCGCAGCGAAACGGAGCAAGTGGCATGACCAATCCGGTGATCGACCTGAACGGCCCGCCCCTCAGCGAACAGTCCCGGCGCCTGGCCGACGAGGCCGGCCGCGTCGTGGCCGGCGACCCGAAACAGGAGATCGGGCTGCACTACACCGATGCGTCCGGACGAGTGCGCGCCGGGCGCTGGGTGTCCACGCCGGGCAAATGGCATGCCTTCACCGATCGTGACGAATACTGCTATATCTTGAGCGGACGATGCGCGCTGATCCACGAGGACGGCACCCGCCAGGAGTTCACCACCGGCAGCAGCTTTCTCATCCCCAACGGGTTTCGCGGGTATTGGGAGGTCATCGAGACCACGGAGAAGCATTTCGTGATCGTCACGCACGACTGAAGGCGCGGATACTGCGGGTTTGCGCGATACGAATGACGCGCATGGCTATGTCCGCGCGCCACGTTTTTTGGCCGTTTCGACGAAGTTGAGCACCGCCCGTGCGCGGTTGTTGCCTTTCCAGACCAGGACGGTGCGGCTACGGAACTCGGGATGCATGATCGGGCGGGTTTCGACGCTGTGGCCGAGAAATCCGATAAGGCTCTCGGGATAGATGGTCACGCCCAGCCCGGCCGCGACCAGCCCGATCAGCGCCAGCGTGTTGGAGGCTTCGAGCTTGGGCACGAGCGCGATGCCGGCGCGGTTGAAGAGGTCGTTGAGCCGATAGCGGAATTCGCCCCATTCGGCCATGTCGCCCAGGATCAGAGGCTGGTCGGCGAGATCGCCGGGCTCGACCTGGCTCCTGCGCAGGAGCGGATGGGCGCGGGGCGTCACCACATAGAGCAGTTCGCTGGACAACAGCACGCTGTGACAGTCGCTGTTGTCATAGGGTCCGATCAGGAAGCCGACATCAATGTCGTCATTGGCGATGGCCAGTTTCTGCCCCTGGGCGCGCATGTAGCGCAGCGAGAGCGAGATATCGGGGTGATGGCGTTCGAAGCGGGCGACGGTCTGGGGCATCAGTTCGGTCGCGGCGAAGGCCATGTAGCCGACCCGCATATGGCCGGTGCGGCCTTCGGCGACGCGGCGCGAGTCGCCGATCGAGCGGGCATAGTCATCGAGCAGGCGCAGGGGGCGGCATAGAAGGTCTGGCCCGCCTGGGTCAGCAGCACTTCGCGCGTGGTGCGTTCCAGCAGCGCATAGCCAAGTTGCGATTCGGGTTTCTGGATACGGCGGCTGAGCGCGGACTGATCCAGCGCCAGACGTTCGGCGCTGCGCCGGAAATTCAGCTCCTGGGCCACGGTGACGAAGGACTGAAGCAGCGACATGTCGGGCAGGGCGGGCATCAAACGTCCTTTGTCATTGGGAAAAACCGGGCAATGCAAATCATGCATTAATATTTGTCATCTCGTCAACTCCGGTTTCGGGGGCGGCACGGCACAGTCACCCCTGTTCCGTCAAAGAGCGCGTCAACGTGCTTTGGAGACAGTCATTTTTCTGCGATACCCCCGTTTTCGGGCATGCAGGACACATGAGCGACATCGACAACAAAGAACTGGATCAGATGCTGCAAGCTGCATTTGATGCATCAACCAAGCTATACCAGGAGCGCGGATTCCAGCGCCGCGTCGGGTTCGGCAAGCGCCCCGCGCTGGTCAGCGTGGACCTGGCCAACGCCTGGACCCGCCCCGGCAATCCCTTCACCTGCGATCAGGAGAAGATGGACAACGAGATCATTCCGGCGATGCAGAAGCTGCTCAAGGCGTTCCGCGCGCAGAAGCTGCCGGTCGTGCATGTGACCACCGCTTATGAGATCACCGACCGCAACGCCCCCTTCACCGACATGGGCCTGTGGCACGACAAGATCCCGGTCGACGTGGTCGATCTGGCCGACAAGGACCTGTGGGCCATCGACAGCCGCATCGCGCCCGTCGACGGCGAATACACGCTACTGAAGAAGCGCGCCTCGTCCTTCCACGGCACCGAGCTGGCCGGCATCCTGCGCGCCAACAACGTGGACACGATCCTGGTGACCAGCTTCTCGACATCTTTCTCGGAAATCGTCGGCTCGGCCGATGCGGCACCGCCAAACGCCGATGCCATGTTCTCGATCACCGTTCTCTTCCACCCGCTGATCATTGTGGGATGGACGCCGTACTTCTTAGCCAGCTCGGCCGTCGTCAGCTCTTCACGGATGGCTTCAAGCGCTAACTTGGCCTTGAACTCCGCCGAATAGCGTTTCCGCTTCGTCATAGGGGTCGTTCCTTCGTCAGTCGCTACAGCTTAGCAACTGGTCCGAAATCTCGCGACCACCTCTATTATACACAGATGGCCCAAGCGTCCTGACGCAGGACAGTTGCAATCGCCAAGGTGATTTCGAGGATCCGGCTTTCAGCCCTTGGTTCTTGCCGAACCCGGATCGTATAGCGGCTTTAGCGAGGCTTCTGCAGTAACGCGGTTCCCGGCAATCTCGATCTCGAAATATGACGACAGAAGGCTTGCAGCATCTTCGCCCTTGCATGGCACGTAGCCCAGGCCGACCGCACCGCCAAGCGTATGGCCATAGGCGCCCGACGTCAGATGGCCGACGATCTGTCCGTCGCGCAGGATCGGTTCGGCGTGGAAAAGCAAGGGCTCGGGATCGGTCAGGCGGAATTGCAGCATCCGGCAGGCAAGCCCTTCTTCCTTTCTGCGCAACACGGCGTCGCGTCCGATGAAATCCGGTTTCGAGGTCTTGACGGCAAAGCCCAGACCCGCTTCGAGAACATGGTCTTCTTCCGTGATGTCGTGGCCGAAATGTCGAAAGCCTTTCTCGATCCGGCAGGAATCCATGGCGTGCAGGCCGCAGAGCTTCAGGTCCAGTGCGTGCCCTGCCTCAAGCACCGTATCGAGAACATGAGCGCATTGATCCGAGGAGACATAGATCTCCCAACCCAGCTCGCCCACATAGGACACGCGGTGCGCGCGGGCGAGGCCGAGGCCGATCTCGATCTGGCGGGCGGTGCCGAACGGGTGTGCGTCGTTCGACCAGTCCTGCCACGGGGCTGCGCTCTGCATCAGGTCGCGTGCCCTGGGTCCCATGATGGCGAGCACACCTTCGGCGGCGGTCGTGTCGAGGATAGAGACGGCGAAATCGCCGCGATGGCGCATCAGCCACGACATGTCGCGGACCACTGTGGCAGCCGGGGTGACGACGAGATAGCAGGTCTCCGACAACCGAGAGACGGTCACATCCGCCTCGATGCCAGCGCGATCGTTGAGGAACTGCGTATAGACGATCTTGCCCACAGGCACGGACATGTCGGCGCCGCAGACGTAGTTGAGGAACGCTTCGGCGTCGCGTCCATCGACAGTGATCTTGCCGAAGGAGGTCATATCGTAGAGCCCGACATTCTCGCGGATGGCACGGTGTTCCGCTGCTGAATTGTCAAACCAGTTTTGCCGCTGCCACGAATAACGGTATTCGCACTCCTGACCTTCCACAGCAAACCAGTTGGGGCGCTCCCAGCCAGCTAGTTCGCCGAAAACGGCCCCGCGGGCGCGAAACTGCTCATGGAAGGGCGCTCGTCGCACGCCCCGGGCGGTGGCTTTCTGGCGATAGGGGAAATGGTCGGCATAGAGCAGGCCAAGCGTTTCCTTGGCGCGCTCTACAAGATAGGTGCGGTTGCCCATAAAGCGCTGCATCCGGCGGATGTCGACATCGGAAAGGTCGAACGGCGGATAGCCGCGGTCCATCCAGTGAGCCAGAGCCATGCCGGCCCCGCCGGAAGACTGGATGCCGACCGAATTGAAGCCGGCGGCGACGAAATAACCGCGAACTTCGGGGGCCTCGCCAAGGTGATAGGCATCATCAGGTGTGAAGCTTTCGGGGCCGTTGAAAAACGTGTGGATGCCTGCGCTTTCGAGTAGCGGCATGCGGTTTACCGCCTGTTCGAGGATCGGGGCGAAATGCTCGAAGTCCTCGGGCAGCTGATCGAAGCAGAAGTCATCGGGAATGCCGTCCATTCCCCAGGGTTTCGAGACCGGCTCGAAAGCGCCGAGCAGGATCTTGCCGGCGTCTTCCTTGTAATAGGCACATTCGTCCGGCACGCGCAGGGTCGGAAGCTGGGTCAGACCGGGGATGTTCTCGGTGACGATGTAGAAATGTTCGCAGGCCTGCAGAGGAACACACACTCCGTTGCGCTGGCCAAGCTCGGCGGCCCACATACCGGCGCAGTTGACCACGAAATCGGTCCCGATCGTGCCGCTTTCGCCTGTTTCATCCTCCTCCCAAGTGACACCCGATACGGCGCGCCGGCCGTTTCGCACGGTTTCGTGAATAGCGGTCACTCGGACCTGTTCGCGTATCTGCGCCCCGCGTATTCGCGCGCCCTTCGCCAGTGCCAGCGCGATGTTGCCGGGATCGCCCTGGCCATCCTTCGGCAGGTGAACCGCCCCGGCAAAGCCATCGGGATTTATGTGAGGGTAAAGCGACTGAAGATCGGCCAGTGCAAGCTCGTTCACCTCGACGCCGAACGCACGCGCCATCGAGGCCTGGCGATAAATTTCCTCGCGCCGCTCTTCGGTCAAAGCGACGGTGATAGAGCCGTTGCGGCGAAAGCCCGTCGCGACGCCGGTCTCTGCTTCCAACTCGCCGTAAAGCTCCTGCGAATACTTGCTGAGGCGCGTCATGTTGCGGGTTGCGCGCAGCTGGGCGATCAGCCCCGCCGCGTGCCACGTCGTGCCGCTGGTGAGCTGCTTGCGCTCCAGCAGTACGAT
>JAUIBJ010000759.1 GCA_030428025.1 Alphaproteobacteria bacterium | reverse complement strand
CATAGAAGCTTTCGGGCCGCAGGAAGAGCCGTTCCAGATCCATCTCGCCCAGCAGGTATTTCTTGGACAGCGGCGGGCGCTGATAGGGGGGCACATGTTCCTCGCCGATCAGCGTGATCTTGCCCGTAAACCCGAGCGTGCGCAGCTTGGCCACCAGCGAGGCCCCCGCCTGGCCCGCTCCTACGACGACAATGCCCGACACCTGCACCCCTCCCGTTTTTTTTGGCATGGACCCGTTCGCCGACGACCCTATATCTGATTGTCGGAACAACGCAATTGATAGACAGGGGACGACAATGACTATTTCCGAGGGCGACAGGCTTCCCGACGCGACGCTGGTCCGGATGGGCGACGAAGGGCCGGACGAGGTGAAGCTGGCGGACAGGACCGCCGGGCGCAAAGTGGTGATCTTCGCGGTGCCGGGGGCCTTTACCCCCACCTGCCATTCGGCGCATGTGCCAAGCTTCATCCGCACCAAGGATCAGTTCGACGAAAAGGGCGTGGACGAGGTCGTCTGCGTCAGCGTGAACGACCCCTTCGTCATGAAGAGTTGGGGCGAGGCCACCGGTGCGACCGAAGCCGGCATCACCATGCTGGGCGATCCTGATGCAAGCTTCACCAAGGCCATCGGCATGGAGTTCTCGGCACCGCCGGCGGGACTGATCGACCGGTCGAAGCGCTATGCGATGCTGGTTGAGGACGGCACGGTGAAGCTCTTGCACGTGGAAGAGAACCCGGGGGTCTGCGAGGTCTCGGGCGGCGAGGGGCTGCTCGCCGCGATGTAGGCCGAGGGGCCGCTCACCGGCCCTTGCAGGCCGTTTCGCGAGGCGCGCCTTCAAGGGCGCGACGAGCGGATGCGTCCGCTGGCTGCGGCGTCAGGATATCCCGCAAGAGCGCCAGCGGATGCGCCCGGAGCGACAGACGGGTGGCGACATAATCCTCGACCACCTCCTCGCCCAGGGTCATCGGCGGCAGATGCGCGGCCGGCTCGGCAATCGCCTCGCCCTCGATGTCGCCGGCGAAAAGCGGCAGAGGCCTGTCGCCGGCCAGCGCGCGCGCCTCCCACAGCGCCTCGCGGCGGGTGAGCCCCAGCGCGGCAAAGGCATCGGCCTCGGCCAGCCGTGTGACCACCGCCGGCGCCACCCCCGCCCGGCGCCAGATATCGGCCACTTCCGCATAGCCGTTGCCGCGCGCGGCGGTGATCCAGCCGGCATCTTCCTCGCCAAGTCCCTTCACCTGCCGGAACCCCAGGCGCAGCGCCAGCCCGCCGCGCTCGTCCGGCTCCATCACGTTGTCCCAGAAACTGGACTGGATGCAGACGGGTCGCACCTCGACCCCATGCTCGCGCGCGTCGCGCACGATCTGGGCTGGCGCATAGAAACCCATCGGCTGGGAATTTAGCAGCGCACAGGCGAAGATGCCCGGATGGTGCCGCTTGATCCAGGCGCTGGCATAGACCAGCAGCGCGAAAGAGGCCGCGTGGCTTTCGGGAAAGCCGTAACTGCCGAACCCCTCGATCTGGGAAAAGCAGCGTTCGGCGAACTCGGCATCGTATCCGTTCTTCGCCATCCCCCGCAGGAAGCGGCTGCGGAATTCGCTGACATTGCCGTGTTTCTTGAAGGTGGCGAGCGACCGGCGCAGGCGGTCGGCCTCCTCGGGCGTGAAACCTGCGCCGATAATGGCGATCTGCATCGCCTGTTCCTGAAAGAGCGGCACGCCCAGCGTCTTGCCCAGCACCTGGCCCAGCTCGTCGGAGGGAAATTCCACCGCCTCCTCGCCGTTCCGGCGGCGGATATAGGGGTGCACCATGTCGCCCTGAATGGGGCCGGGGCGGATGATCGCCACCTCGATCACCAGATCGTAGAAGCTGCGCGGGCGCATCCGGGGCAGAAAGTTCATCTGCGCCCGACTTTCCACCTGAAAGACGCCGACGCTGTCGGCCTTGCACAGCATGTCATAAACCTTCGGGTCCTCGGGCGGCAGGGTGGCCAG
>JAUIBJ010000067.1 GCA_030428025.1 Alphaproteobacteria bacterium | reverse complement strand
AGCTCGGTCGACGGGGGCGAGCCGGATCAGTTTCTGGCGCTGGAACTGGCGGCGGACGCGCTGGAGGATGCCGGGTTCGACGCGCACCCGGTGCCGGGGGACCGGGTGGCGGTGATCCTCGGCCGGGGCACCTATATCAACCGCGGCTTTGCCTCGGTGGTGCAGCACGGGGTGATGATCGACCGCTTTCTCGACATCCTCAAACGCCTGCATCCCGATACAGGGGCGGAGGAACTGGCCGAGGTCAAGCGCCAGCTCAAGGCCTCGCTGCCGCCCTTCAATGCCGAGATCGCCCCGGCGCTGGTGCCGAACCTGGTGACGGGGCGGATTTCCAACCGGCTGGATTTCCGGGGGGCGAACTACATCATCGACGCGGCCTGCGCCTCGTCGCTCATCGCGCTGGAACGCGGGGTGGCCGACCTGCGCGCGGGGCGCTGCGACATGGCGATGGTGGGGGGCGTGCACGCCTCGACCCCGGCGCCGATCTATCAGATCTTCTGTCAGCTCGAGGCGCTGTCGCGCAAGGGCCGCATCCGGCCCTTCTCGGCCGGGGCCGACGGTACGCTGCTGGCCGAGGGGGTGGGCATTCTCTGCCTCAAGCGGCTGGAGGATGCCGAGGCCGCGGGCGACCGCATCTATGCGCTGGTGCGCGGCGTGGGTGTGGCGAGTGACGGCAGGGGCACCGGTATCCTTGCCCCGCGCCTTGAGGGTGAGCGGCTGGCGCTGTCGCGTGCGTACGAGGAAGCCGGCGTGGACCCGGCCACCGTAGGGTTGATCGAGGCGCATGGCACCGCCACCACCCTTGGCGATGCGACCGAGATCGAGGCGCTGGCGGGGCAGTTCGGAGCGCTAGGTGGTCCCGATTGTGCGCTCGGCACGGTGAAGTCGAATATCGGCCATTGCCTGCCGGCCTCCGGGGCCGCCGGGCTGATTAAGACGGCGCTGGCCCTGCATCACCGGGTGTTGCCGCCCACGCTGGTGGACAGCCCGAACCCCGAGTTGGGACTGGCGGAGACGCCGCTTTACCTCAATACCGAGGCGCGGCCCTGGATTCACGGCGCCGAGACCCCGCGCCGGGCGGGGGTGAACGCCTTCGGTTTCGGCGGGATCAACGCCCATGCGGTGCTGGAGGAATACCGGGGCGCGGCGGAGCCTGCGGCCCAGATGACCCGCGAGAGCGAGATGATGGCGCTTGACGCGGAGGGTGCCGACGGGCTTCTGGCCCGGATCGAGGCGGCGCGAGCCGAGCTGTCGGGCGGGATGCCGCTGGCGCAGCTCTGCGCCGCCCGCAACGCGGAGCTGGGCCAGGGGCGCTGGCGAGCGGCCATCGTGGCGGCAAACACGGCGGAGGCGCTGGAACGGCTCGACCGGATCGCCGACGCGCTGACCAGGGGCAAGACGAAGCTTGCCGACCGGCGCGGCAGTTATCTTGCCTCCGCCCCGCTGGGGCCGGAGGGTAAGGTGGCCGTCATGTTCCCCGGCGAGGGCAGTCAGCATGTGGGCATGCTGCGCGAGATAATGCTGCATTATCCGCAGATGCGGCACTGGTTCGATCTGGTGGACGGCGCCTTTGCCGGGCAGGAGCGCGACCTGCTGCCCAGTCAGGTGATCTTTCCCCGCGACGAAGCCGAGAGCGGCGCGCTCTGGCGCATGGATATCGGCCCGGAGGCGATCTTTGCCGCAAATCAGGCGGTGGCGGCGCTTTATGATCGGCTCGGGCTCTCTGCCGATATGCTGGTGGGCCATTCGACCGGGGAGTATTCCGCGCTCTACGCCGCCGGGGTGACCCGCCGGAACGACAAGGCCGGGTTGCAGCGGGAGATCCGCGAGTTGAACGCACTCTACCAGCGGCTTCTGGAGGGCGGCGCCGTGCCCGAGGGCCAACTGGTCGCGGTCGGGGCGGTGGGGGAGGAGGCGCTCGACCGGGTGGTGGGGGGACGCGACGACCTGTTCCTCGCCATGGACAATTGCCCCAACCAGAAGGTCGTGGCCGCCATGGACGAGGGGGCCGCCGCGGCGCTGGAGGCCGGTGTTTCTGAACTGGGCGGGTTTGCCGAGCGGCTGCCCTTCGAGCGCGCCTATCACAGCCCCGCCTTCGCCGCATTCGGCGTGGGGCTTGCGGAGCATCTGCAGGGCGTGGATTTCGCCGCGCCCGACCGTCCGGTCTATTCCTGCCTCACCGCCGCCCCGTTCGGGGATCAGCCGGACGACATCCGGGCGCTGACCGTGGGCCAGTGGTCGGGCCGCGTGCGCTTTGCCGACACGGTGCGGCGCATGTATGACGACGGCGCGCGTATCTTCATCGAATGCGGTCCGCGCAACAACCTCTCGGCCTTCGTCAACGACATCCTGCGGGGAAGGGACCACGTGGCGCTTGCCGTGGACACGCCGGGGCGCAGCGGGCTCTTGCAATTGCACCATGTCGCCGCCCGTCTTGCGGTGGAGGGGGTGGGTTTCGACCTCACAGCGATTGCAGCGCCCGAGGCGCCGACGCGGGTGCGGCGCGGACAGCCGCTGAAGATGGGGCTGCAACCGATGGAGCTAAGTGCTCCTCCGGTGCGTGCGCCCAAGCCCTCTGCACCGGCCGACCCGACCCCGGCGGCCCCCGCCCAGACCGCGCTTTCCGCCTGGTTCGACACGATGGAAAGCTTCGTCCGCTCGGAAACCGAGATCATGCAGGCCTATCTCGCCCCGCGCGCCCGGGTGAAACCGGCGGCAGAGGGCGACCGGTTCCCGTTGTTCGCAGCGACCGAGGCAGAGGGCGGACGGCTGACCGCCCGGGTCCGTTTCGACGCCGCCAGCGCGCCCTTTCTCGACGACCATTGCTTCGGCTCGGAGATTTCAAGACGCGACCCTGCGCTGAAGGGGGTTGCGGTGGTGCCGCTCACCTTTTCCATGGAGGTTCTGGCCGAGGCCGCCGCGGCCCTGCGCCCCGATCTGATGGTGACGGGGATGCGCGAGTTGCGCGCCTCGCGCTGGCTGGTGGTCGAGCCCGGCGGGCTTGATCTGGAGGCGGTGGCCGAGATGTCGGACGCGGACACGCCGCAAGCCGTGGTGCGCCTGCGCGCGGCCGACGGCCCGGCGATCCGCCCGGTTCTGGCCGAGGCCGTGGTAGAGCTTGCACCGCAGCGTCCCCCGGCGCCCGCCGCTCCGTCCACGCCGCAGCCGCAAGCCACTGGCACGCCCTGGACGCAGGAAGAGATCTACAGCCGGATCATGTTCCACGGGCCCAGCCTGCAGGCGGTCGAGCGGATGGATCATGCCTCGGAAGAGGCCGCCGAGGGCGTCTTGCGCGGGATGCCGCAAGCGGGCCTGCTGACGAAGACCGCGAAACCGCGCTTCGAACTCGACCCGGTGACACTCGACGCCATGGGCCAGCTTGTGGGCGTCTGGGCGGCGGAAATGCTGGAGCACGGCTTCCACGTCTTTCCCTTCCGCGCCGAGCGGCTGGAGCTTTTCCGCGGACCGCTCGCGCCGAACGAGACCGCGCGTTGCCGGGCGAGGATAGAGCGGCCGGGCCCGGACGAGCTGCGCTCCGATATCGAGGTGATCTGTGCAGACGGAACCCTGCAATGCCGCATCACGGGTTGGTGGGACAGACGTTTCGACCTGCCCGAGCGGTTCTTCCGTGCCAGGCTCGACCCGGTGGCGGGCAGCATCTCGCGCCCTCTCGACCCGCCCCGTGCAGGCACCTGCGTGCGGCTGGTCGAGGACATGACGACCGACTTCCTCGAAGGCGGAGGCGGTCTCTGGGGGCGGGTGCTGGCCGGGCTCGTTCTGTCGCGCCGCGAACGCGCCGTGTGGGAAGCGATATCGCCCGCTGCCACGCGCCGAAGGTGGGACTGGCTGCGCGGCCGGGTGGCGGCGAAGGATGCGGTGCGCGCGCTTGCGGCGGGCGAGGAGGCCGCTTGCGACATCGAAATCAGTGGCTCGGCAGTCGATGGCGCGCCACAGGTCGATGGCGCCTGGGCCGGCGAACAGCACCCCCCCCCTCATATCTCGATCAGTCATTCGGGGGGCATGGCGCTGGCGGTGGCGGCCGATGCGGCGCGCTATGCCGGCGTGGGCGTCGATCTGGAAGCGGTCGCGCCGCGCCCGGCAGCCTTCCTCGACACGGCCTTCGGGAAAGATGATCGCGCCCGGCTGGAGCGGATCGCCGAGGGCCCGGCGCGCGACCTTGCCGTCACCCGGCTCTGGTGCGCCAAGGAAGCTGCGGCGAAATCCTTCGGCTGCGGCATCGAGGCCTTCGATCGTTTTGTGCCGGATGCCACGCTGGAAAACGCAACCCGCCTCGCGCTGACCGACAGGGAGACCGGAGCAAACTTGACGGTTGATTTCCTTGACTGTCCTGACGCAGGTTACGTTGCGGCAATCGTGCTGCGCCCGGCTTCGGGCGCGGCACCCCCAAGACGAGTGACGGATGAGCATTTCACATGACGACGTGATGGGCGTTCTGGCCGAGATCTTCGAGGATCTGGGCGACGAGTTGGAAATCGACACGGTCGATCTGGGCCCTGAGCAGCACCTGGTCGATCTGGGGATGGAGTCGATCTCGCTGGTCTATCTGATTTCCGAATTGCAGCAGCATTTCGGGCTGGGTGACCGGGTCTTTCGGGCGCTGCGCGAGGAGGGGCGGCTGCTGAACGAAATGACGGTGGGCGATATCGTGAACGCCGTGGTGCGGGTTTCTGCCCGCGATTGCGCGTGAGGCCCACTGGATGGCTGGGCACGAGATCCGCACGCTGCTGATCGGTCTGGACGGGGCGACCTTCACTTTGCTCGACACGCTGGTGGCCGAGGGAGTGATGCCGGTGCTGGGTCAGGTTATGGAGGCTGGCGCTCGGGCCGTGTTGCGCTCGACCATCCATCCGCTGACCCCGCCCGCCTGGACGACGATGACCACCGGGCATTCGCCCGGCAATCACGGGGTGTTCGATTTCATCCGTGTGGACCGGCAGGGCGGCAGGCCCAGCTATACGCTGGCCACCTCGGCGGACGTGATGGTGCCGACGATCTGGCAATTGGCCAGCGAAGCAGGGCTACGGGCCACCACGCTGAATTTTCCGGTGACCTTCCCCGCCAAACCGATCGAGGGGGTGGTCATCCCCGGCTATGTGCCCTGGTCCTATCTGGGCCGGGCGATCCACCCGCGCGAGACGTACCGGATGCTGAAGGCCGAAGGCGTGTTCAAGGCCTCCGAGATGTCCACCGACTGGCAGCACGAGCGCAAGGCGGTGCAGGGGCTGGCCGAGAACCAGCTGGAAGACTGGGTGCGGTTCCACATCACCCGCGAGGAGCGCTGGTTCCAGACGATGATGACGCTGATGAAGCAGGAGCCCTCGGAACTGTCGGCGGTGCTCTTCGACGGGGTGGACCGGATCCAGCACCTGTGCTGGCATCTGGTCGATCCGGCCACACGGGACGAGTATCAAACTGAAGACGCCCGGCGGACGCGCGAACTGGTGCTGGAATATTTCCGCAATGTTGACGGGTATATCGGCCGGATGATCGAGGCGGCAGGCTCGCAGGCGCAGATCTTCATCGTCTCCGACCACGGTTTCACCCGCTCGGGCAAACGCATCTTCTATGCCAATACCTGGCTGGAAGAGATGGGTCATCTGGGTTGGGTCGAGGGCACGCCGCTTGATGATCAGGGACGGGTGGCACTCGACGAGAACACCGAGGCCAGCACGCTGATCGACTGGTCGAAGACCGGCGCCTATGCGCTCTCCTCCTCTTCCAACGCCATCTTCATCCGGCAGGCCACGGGGCCGGGCGGCCCCGGCGTGCCGACCGAGGACTATGCGGCGTTCCGCGCGCGGCTCATTGAGGGGCTTCTGGCCCTGAAAGACCCCGAAACCGGAAAGCCGGTGATCGCCCGGGTCTTCACCCGCGAAGAGGCCTTCCCCGGCGCCCATACCGACCGCGCGCCGGACCTCACGCTGATGCTGCACGATTACAGCTTCCTGTCGGTCCTGCGCGCCGATGCCCCGCTGAAGGACCGGCAAGTGCCCTATGCCACACATCACCCGGACGGGATCTTCGTGGCCATCGGGCCGGGCATCGCCACGGCGGACCTAACGTCGCTCCAGATTGCCGACGTCGCCCCCACCGTTCTGCATTCGCTGGGCCTGTCGGTGCCGGAAGACATGGAGGGACGGGTGGCCGAAGCGGCCTTCGAGGACGATTGGCTGCGCGCCCGACCGGTGCAGGCGCGAGTGGGCGGTATGGCCGCCGGCGACGGTGCGGACACCGCCCTGTCCGCAGAAGCCGAAGCGCAGATCAAGGAGCGGCTAAAGTCGCTGGGCTATCTCTGAGGACATGCCATGCCCCGGGTCGCGCTTTGCGGAAACACCATGCACTTCCAGCAGATCGGCGCCGGCCCCGACATCGTGCTGATTCACGGCCTGTTCTGCTCCATCGCCTTCTGGTGGTTCAGGGTCGCGCCGGCGCTGGCCGAAACCCACCGTGTGACCGCGCTGGACCTGCGCGGCCACGGGTTTTCGGGCATGTCGCGCGAGAACTATCGCGCCGTCGACCTGGCGCAGGACGTGGTGTCGCTGATGGATTATGCCGGGGTCGAGCGGGCGCATGTGATCGGGCACAGTTTCGGCGGCGCGGTGGCCGTGGCAATGGCCGCGCGTCATCCCGAGCGGACGGGGCGGCTGACGCTCGCGGATGCCTGGCTGCCCTCGCTGCAGGAGGCGCCGGCGCTTTCCGGGCCGGGCGACTGGCCGCGCCTGCGCGAACGGCTCGCCCGGCACGGACTGCCGGCGGACAGCGAGATGCCGCGGGTTGCGCAGGGCTTTTTCGAAGAACTGCTCGATCTGCCCGGCACCAGCCCGGGTGGCGCGATGGCGGCCATGCCCTTCGGCGGGATTGGGCACGGGCGAGCGCTGCGGCGCTGGCGGCAGTTGATGGAGCAGACAACGGCGCACTCCGATTTCCGCGATCACACCGCGCTCGAGCCGGAAACACTGCGCGGGCTCGGGGTGCCGGTGCGGCTGGTCTATGGCGGGCGCTCGCGCTTCCTGCCGACGCGCGACCGGCTGTCGGACCTGCTGCCCGCGCGGGAAAGCCTGACCCTGCCGGGCGCCGGCCATTTCTTTCCGCTCCTGCGCCCGCATGCCTTTTTGCAGGCGCTGGCGTCGGAGGCTTGACGGGATCGGGTGGGGGTTGCAGTCTGTAAAAGGGGTAATTTCCGCTAAGTTTAGATAGTAACACGAGAATTTTGACCGGCCTTGCGAGGCGCCGGATAATCGGAGAGGGGATGTGGCTGAGGCCGGCAAGACCTATGACGCGCGGGGCCTGACCTCGGGCCAGTTCCGGCAGATCGCCCGGAACGGCATCGGCGACCCGGCCAATGCCTACGTGCACGGCATGGCCTGGTTCGAGGGCCGGCTCTATTGCGGGATGACCCGGAATTCGTTCAAGCTTCTCAAGCTCTTTCCACCCATCGATCCGCCCGCGCTCGATCCCTGGCCGGTGGAGGTGCCCGACAGGGTGGAAGACCTCGACATGCAGGGCCAGATCTGGCGCTGGACGCCCGAGACGGACCAATGGGAGCTGGCCTATCGTTCGCCCATGATCCCGGGCAAGAAGGGCGAACCCGCGCCGCGCGATCTGGGCTATCGCGGGATGTGCGTGTTTCAGGGCAAGTCCGATCCCAAGCCTTGCCTCTATGTCTCGACCATGTCGACCGTGCTCCGGGGCTGTGCCGCGCATGTCCTGCGCTCCGAGGATGGGATCAATTTCGAGCCCGCCTGCGAGCCGGGCATCGGCAACGACAACATCTCGACCTTCCGCGAGGTTGTGGCGTTCGACGGCTATCTCTATGCCCCGCCGGCGGGCGAGGGGATCCAGTTCAATTCCAGCCGCTCGGGCGTGCTGATGCGCTCGAACGACCCGCGCCCCGGCAACTGGGAGGTGGCCTGCGACCTGGGCTTTGGCGATGCCACCAACAACGGCATCTTCATGATGACCGTGGCGAACGGCCAGCTTTACGCCGGTACATTCAACAATTTCGAGGGCTACCAGGTCTGGGCGACCCCGCCCTGTGGCGACGGGCCCCTGCAGTGGCGCAAGGTGATCGAAAGGGGGGCCTATCGCGGCCCGCTGTCCGAGATCGCCATGGCGATGGTCGAATTCGACGGCGCGCTCTATGTGGGCTCGGCAATCCAGAACGGCGGTTACGACCGCACCAATCTTGTCGGTCCCGCGTCGGGCGAGATCATCCGTATCTGGCCCGATGGCAGCTGGGATCTGCTGACCGGCACGCCGCGCGACACGCCGGACGGGCCGAAATACCCGCTTTCGGGTCTGGGCCCCGGCTTCGACAGCATCTTCGCCGGTTACACCTGGCGGATGTGCGTGCATGACGGCTGGCTTTACACCACCACCTTCGACTGGTCGGTCTTCCTGCAATATGCGCACCGCCCCTCGCCCACCGCCAAGCGGCTTCTGAACGGGCTGAGCTTCGAGCAACTGGCCGATATCGGCGGCGGGTTCGAGATGTGGCGCACCAGGGATGGGGTCAACTGGCAGCCGGTCACGCTCAACGGCATGACCAACCCCTTCAATTACGGCGGTCGCACCATGGTGTCGACGCCCGAGGGCTTGGCCGTGGGCACGGCCAATGTCTTCGGCGGCAAGACGGCGGCGCGGCTGGCGTCGCGCTGGGAGTATATCGACAACCCCGATGGCGGCACCGAGGTCTGGCTCGGCGCGCCGGGGCATACGGGCTATGCGGTGCCGGGGGCCGGGGACGGCGCGCCGCTGATCGCGGCAACCGGCATGACCGGCTATTTCGGCCGGCATGCGGTACCGAAGCTGCTGGAGGCGGGACACAGGCTGCGGTTGCTGACCCTGCCGGGCACCGCCGGTGATCTGCCCGCGCATGACAATCTGGAGATCGTCGAGGGCACGCTGGACGACCCCGAGGCGCTGGCGCATCTGGTCGAAGGCGCAGGCACCGTGCTGCATCTGGCCGCCCGTCTGGCCGGTTCCTGTGCGCGCGACGTGTTGCGAAAAACCAATGTCGACGGCACCCACGCGCTTCTGCGTGCCTGCATCCGCGCGGGCGCGCTGAAGCATTTCGTCTTTTCCAGTTCGGTCGCCGTCTATCAGAACCAGTTCACCGAACCCGAATGGCCCATTCACGAGGCGCATGCGCTGCGGGCGGAGGCCGAGAACGACCTCGCCGAATACGGCATGACCAAGATCGGCGGCGAGAATCTTCTGCGCCATTACGGCAAGCGGCACGGCTTCGAGCACAGTATCCTGCGGCTGGCGCTGGTCTATGGCGTGGGCGACCCGATGGTCGATCCGATGGTGCGCAGCGCCGCCACGACGCCGGGCTTCGGCGAGGGGCCGGGAGGTGAACAGCCGCGGCAGTTCGTCCATATCGACGTCGCGGTCGAGGCGCTCTTGCGCGCCACGTTCCAGCCCGAGGCGCGGGGGCTGACGTTCAACGTGGCCGGACCGGACGTGATCAGCTATCGCGACATCGGCCGGATGGCGCGGATTGCCGCCGGGCGCGCCGGGCCGCAGGATCTTCAGCCGGACCGCAGCCGGGTGTGGCGGCGCTATGTCCAGCAATACGACATGACGCGCGCAAGGCGGCATCTGGGCTTCACGCCGCGCGTGCCCTTTGCCGAAGGGCTGCGGCGTATTCTGGAGGTGGCGCAGGCCGATGGCGCGCTGGCCGCCCAATCCGGGGCGCGCGCCCCGGCCGAACCGCCCCGCCCGGCTGCGGCGATGACATAGAACCGCCGGCGCGCGGGGCCCCGGGCGCAGGCACAGGAGGAGGACAAGGCGATGGCCGACACGAATGACTGGATGCCCAATGTGCGCCAGGTCGAGGACGACGACAGCCAGGCGATGAGCTATGTCCGCTCTCTCTTTGCCGAGGGCCGGATCGACGAGGCGCGGGCGGAACTGCGCGCCCTCATGGAGAAGGATCCGGAAAACACCCGGCCCGTTGTCGCACTGGG
>JAUIBJ010000758.1 GCA_030428025.1 Alphaproteobacteria bacterium | reverse complement strand
GCCAGCTCCGGTGCGTCTCAGAGCGTGGCGTTGACCGCGCCGCCGTCGAGCAGCAGGTTCTGGCCGACGATGAAGCCCGCATGCTGGCTGCACAGGAACGCACAGGCGGCGCCGAATTCCTCCTTGGTGCCGTAGCGGCCGGCGGGGATGCTTGCGGCCCGGTTGGCGCGAACCTCGTCGATGCCGATCCCCTGGCTGTCGGCGGCGCCCTTGTCCAGCGATTCAGCCCGGTCGGTGGCATGAATTCCGGGCAGCAGGTTGTTGATATTGACGCCTTTTCCGGCCACCTGCCTGGCCGTTCCGGCAACATAGCCGGTCAGGCCCGCGCGGGCGGAATTGCTCAGCCCCAGCACCGCGATGGGCGCCTTCACCGACTGCGAGGTGATATTCACCACCCGGCCCCAGCCGCGCTCGGTCATCCCCGGCAGAAGCGCCTTCATCAGCGCGATGGGGGTCAGCATGTTCGCGTCGAGCGCCTTGATGAAATCCTCGCGCTCCCAATCGTGCCACATGCCCGGCGGTGGCCCGCCCGCGTTGGTCACCAGAATGTCCACCTCGCCGGCGGCCTCCAGCACCGTCGCCCGGCCCTCTTCGGTGGTGATGTCGGCGGCCACGGGCGTTACCTGCACGCGGAACTCCTCGCGCATCGCCCTGGCCGCCGCTTCGAGCGCCTCCGCGCCGCGCGCGTTGATCACCAGATCGACCCCCGCCTCGGCCAGCGCCCGTGCACAGCCCAGCCCGAGCCCTTTCGAAGACGCGCAGACCAGCCCGCGTTTACCCCTTATTCCCAGATCCATGCCATTCCTCCCGCATCCCGGTTTGCCAACAGCTAGCACCGCTTTTCCCGAGGATGCCAGCAAAAGACCGGGGATTCGACCACAAGCCGCCACAAATCGGCGCTAGATCGGACGTTGACGGACCATCGCCCCCCGGGGCACTTGAGAACAGCAGAGTACGCCCGCATGCATCCTTCCGCCAAGAAAGCCGCGCAATCCCTGCCCGTCTATCACGGCAGCAGCCTGACGGTGGTGAACGGCGCCAATCTGGGCGATTCGCTGTCCTTCGCGGCCGAACTCGACCTCGACGACACCTATGAATTGCGGGTGAACGCCCGGCTTCGGCGGCTGGCGATTCTGCCCGCGGAAAACGGCACCTTCACCATCGGCCCCGACACCGCCCTGGGCCGCCCGGGCGCGCGGCTTCATCTCGACTGCTGCCTGACACTGATGTCGAGCAGCGGCCAGACAGCCGAGCTTCTGGTTCTGGTCGAGGTGGACGAGGCCGGCCACGTTGCCAATATCTACGCCTTGCCGCTGGCCAAGCTGACCCCGCGGATGGGCTATTCGCTGGTCGGCATCGACCGGCAGAGGGCGCGGCAGAAATTCGCCCAGGTGGCCTGTGTCTCCTTCTCGCGCGGCACCCAGATCACCATGGCCTCGGGCGCGCAGAAACCGATCGAGGAACTTTCGGTGGGCGACATAATACTCACCCGTGACGACGGGCCCCAGGCGCTGCGCTGGATTGGCCAGTCGACCGTTCGCGCAGTGGGCGAGTTTGCGCCGATCCGCATCAAGGCGGGCACCCTGCACAACGAGCGCGACCTGCTGGTCAGCCCCGATCACCGGCTCTTCATCTATCAGCGGTTCGACGCGCTCGGCGCCGGACGGCACGAGGTTCTGGTGCGCGCGCGCCATCTGGTCAACGGCGACACCGTGGTCTGGCAGGCCGGCGGCTTCGTGGATTACTTCCAGCTGCTGTTCGACCGCCACCACATCATCTTCGCCGAAGGGATCGCGGCGGAAACCTTCCTGGTGGACACGCGCACGCGCGATGCCCTGCCACAGGAGCTGAGCGAGACGCTCGACCGCGCCCTGCCCGGCCACGAAGGCCGTCGGCATCTGGAATACGAGGTGAGCGAGGCGCTTCTCAATCACCCCGACGCGGCGAGCCTGCTGAAACGCGCCTCGACCCGCTGACGGGCGCAAAGGCGACCCGCCCGCAGGCGGC
>JAUIBJ010000757.1 GCA_030428025.1 Alphaproteobacteria bacterium | reverse complement strand
ATCAGGGCCATCCGGTACGCACCACCGTGGCCGAGATGGGCCCGCTGCTGCTGTCGCGGCTGTTGCAGCTGACCGAGGCGCAGGAAGGGGTGATGAACATCGCCTTCCGCGTGGCCGACGAGGAGGGCATGCCGCTTCTGGACCTCAAGGACCTGCAGGCGCTGCTGGTCTGGACGGGCGAGACCCGCGACGCGCTGTCGCTGCGCTACGGCAACATCTCGCCCCAGTCGGTGGGGGCGATCCAGCGGCAATTGCTGGTGCTGGAAAATCAGGGCGGGGCAGGGTTCTTCGGCGAACCGGCGCTGGAGCTCTCGGACCTGATGACCACCGCCGCCGACGGGCGCGGACAGATCAACATTCTCGCCGCCGACAAGCTGATGGCCTCGCCGCGGCTATACGCCACCTTCCTGCTGTGGCTTCTGTCGGAGCTGTTCGAGGAGTTGCCCGAAGTGGGCGATCCCGACAAGCCCAGGCTCGTCTTCTTTTTCGACGAGGCGCATCTGCTGTTCGACGACGCGCCCAAGGCGCTGGTGGACAAGGTGGAACAGGTGGCGCGCCTCATCCGGTCCAAAGGTGTGGGGGTGTATTTCGTCACGCAGAACCCCGATGATATTCCCGAGGATATCCTCGGCCAGTTGGGTAACCGGGTGCAGCACGCGCTGCGCGCCTTCACCGCACGCGACCGCCGCGCGCTGGAACGGGCGGCGGAGACCTATCGCCCGAACCCGCGTTTCGATACGTCGGATGCGATCCGCGATGTGGGCGTGGGCGAGGCGGTCACCTCGATGCTGGAGAAGAAGGGCGTGCCCGGCGTGGTGGAACGCACGCTGATCCGCCCGCCCTCCTCGAAACTCGGACCCGCCAGCGCGGCCGAGCGGGCAGCGGCGATACAGGCTTCGCCGGTGAAGGGGAAGTACGGCACGGTGCTCGATCGGAAATCGGCCTATGAAATGCTCGCCGCACGGGCCGAGGCCGCGGCGAAAGAGGCCGAGGCTGCGGAAGAGGAAGTTGAGGAATTGCCGCCGGCGGAACGCGAATTCAATGCCGCCCGGCGCTATTCCGGCGGCCGCGTGTCCCGTTCCTCCAGCCGGGTGGAACGCAGCTTCGGCCGTCGTTTCGGCGACGCCATGTCCGACGCGGTGATCAAGGAACTGAAGGGCACCACCGGCCGGCGGATCGTGCGTGGTATCCTGGGCGGGCTGTTCAAGGGGCGCTAGGCGCGCCGTTAGGCGTCGATCTTCCGCAGATCCGCCAAGAGCGCCTCGTAGAATCCCGCCGCCCTGCGCAGGCGCTTGCGGGGTAGGGGCTTTGAGTCGATCCGCAAAAGCGTCTCGATCCCGATCATGTAGGGTAGCCAGATGCCCCGCTCCGTCTCGTCAAGCGCGAAGGCCCGCGAGAAGGCGTCGAGCCCCGCCGCATCCACCGCAAATCGCGCCTGCCCCGAGGGGATCAGCCCGCGCCGCCCCATATGCCCCAGAAAGCGGGCCATATCCTTGTAAATGGGCAGTTTCGCCGACCCGCCCGTGTCGATGCCGGTCAGTCGCGATCCATCAGCCAGCAGGTTGTTAGGATGGAAATCGCCGTGACAGATGGCGACACGCCACTCGCCCCCGGCATGGGGGGCTGCAATGCGTTGCAGTTCGTCGAACAGCGCCGTCTCCAGCGGGCGCAGGCGCGCGTTGCGCTGCCGGTCCATGCCCTTTTCCGCCCGGCTTTCCCATCCGTCGAGCCGCACCGGCATGCGCTCTTCGGTTGGGCCTGTGTATTTGCGCAACCAGGCGGCGGCGGGCGTCAGAGGGGCGGCCCGTTCCTCCGATGCTGCCTGCCGGATCAGGTCCATCAGCGGCGTGCCGGCCACCCGTTCCACCACCACCAGCCCCAGTGGCGGATAGTGGAACAGGGGGACGTTCACCCGCAGGTCGCCATCGCACATGTAGGCCCGACTGCGGGTCAGCTCCCTCCAGTCGCGCCCGGCATGGGCCTCCGGTTCGTCGAGATAGAAGCGGAAGATCGCGGGCGTCTCGCGCATCCG